>PLAD01000157.1 GCA_003134215.1 Armatimonadota bacterium | reverse complement strand
AGACGCTGTCGAAGACCGCATCGACTGCGACTCCGGTTAACCGTTTCTGCTCGCCTATCGAAATGCCGAGCTTATCGAAGGTGCTCAGAAGTTCTGGGTCGACCTCGTCAAGGCTGTTCAGTACTTTCTTTTGTTTGGGCGCAGAATAGTAGATAGTCTCTTGATAATCGATTGGCGGATACTTAACATTAGGCCACGCCGGCGCTTCCATGGTCAGCCAGTGGCGATACGCCTTTAGGCGCCATTCAAGCAGCCATTCCGGCTCACCTTTTTTGGCTGAGATAGTACGGACGATATCTTCATTGAGTCCGGCCGGCACCGTTTCTGCATCGATATCGGTAACAAAGCCGAATTCGTACTCTTTGTTTGCGAAGGATTCTATCGTTTCCGTTGCTGTGGACATAGTTTTAAAGCCTGTCTAAGGTTAATAGTTCGACGGGAACTATGGTTCCTAAAGTGAGATAAAAATGAGCGGGCTCGGTTAATTCCCGAGTGATTGTATCGGATATAGTATACCGAACTAGCAAGCCGGAATTCAAGTCGAAAAGTGTACCAACATGCCCTGGTATCATCGACTCACAAGCCTGATACAACTGCGCCGCCGAGGCTATTTCCGCGGCGGCGCAGTCGTTCGAATTGGCGGTTCCGGTTTAATGCCAGCGCGCGGTCGCGCCGAAATCCGCCTGATAGTAATCGTTGCCCTTGACATTCATGCCCGGCGGGACCAACATATCGATAGCCTTTTTGTCGTCATCGGTGATGACGACTTCACTTGCTGCCAGGTTATCCTGCAGCTGCTTTACTGAGTTCGGCCCGATAATTGGGCTGGTTATACCAGGCTGCGCCGCAACCCAGGCGTTGGCAAACGAAGTCAGAGTCACGCCCTTTTCCGAGACATGCTTCTCCAGCGCTTCAAGCACATCCCAGGTTTCGGGTGTGAACTTGTCGGAATCTTCACGAGAGTTTTCTGGACGAGATGCGCCGCGCTTGTATTTTCCTGTCAGCTTGCCGCCGGCCAGAGGCGACCAAGGAATGACTCCATATCCATAGGTCTTCAACGCGGGCAAAAGCTCCCGCTCGATCCTTCTATCCAGAATATGGTAAGGGGGCTGCTCGGTGACGAAACGGTTTAAACCGAGCTCTTTGCTCGCCCACAACGACTCCACGACCTGCCATGCCGCATAGGTACTGGTGCCGATATACCGCACCTTGCCCGACCGAACCAGATCGTCAAGCGCGCCAAGAGTTTCGTCGATCGGAACAGCCGACTGCGGTCGGTGAATTTGGTAAAGATCGATATGATCGGTTTGCAGACGACGGAGGCTGTCTTCCGCAGCTTTTATAATATTGAACCGGGTGTTGCCCCAGGCGTTTGGATTGGTATCGTCCATCTTCCCATGCACTTTCGTGGCGAGGACGATTTTGTCTCGCGCTCCCAGCTCCTTCAAGGCAATGCCAAGAATCGTCTCCGACTTTCCGCGGCCGTAGACATTGGCGGTGTCGATAAAATTGCCGCCCTTTTCGAGATACTCCGCGACAATCCTCGTCGCCTCATCCTGCTCCGTCTTCCAGCCAAAACTCATAGTGCCGAGGCACCACACAGCAACCTGCGCACCAGTGCGACCCAATGATCTGTATTCCAAGCTAATAGTCCCTTTCAAAAGGCGGGTTCTTGGCATGCTGCAGGATCCTTTGGACCTGTTTGTGCCTTAGACAAGAGCAATTATGTATCTGCTCAGCACTTAACAGCTATATTGACTTCGAAAAAGTGCTAATCTAACGCAATGACATCTTCGACTGACAGCGCCGCATCGATGTCCTTCGCCGCCGACCTGCTCCAATGGTACGCAAGCTATAAGCGGTCTCTCCCCTGGCGCGTCAATCAGGATAATGCCTACGCGGTCTGGATTTCCGAGATCATGCTGCAGCAGACTACGGTCAATGCTGTCATTGGTTTCTACAATCGATGGATGGAGCGCTTTCCGACGTTGACCTCCCTTGCCGACGCACCGCTCGACGATGTACTAAAGCATTGGGCAGGGCTCGGTTACTATGCACGCGCTCGAAATCTTAAAAAGGCGGCCGAAGAGGTGGTTCGACGATTCGACGGCGTACTCCCGATCTCTGTCGATCAACTGATGACCTTGCCCGGCATTGGTCGCTACACCGCCGGTGCAATATCGTCGATCGCCTTCGGGCTCGAGGCGCCGATTGTCGATGCCAACGTCATCCGTGTCCTGTGCCGACTTTTCGCTCTGCACGGCGACCCCAAAACCTCTTCAGTACTGCAAAAGCAGCTCTGGCATATCGCGGAGTCGTCTATACCGACCGGCAAGGCGCGTGACTACAACCAGGCCCTCATGGAGCTTGGCGCGTTGGTCTGCCAGCCGAGCGCTCCCCAATGTATCCGCTGTCCGATATCCAGGCATTGTGAGGCAAAAAGGACCGGCGATCCGACCGTATTTCCTGAGTTCGGCGTAACTAAAAAGTGGATTGAAGTAACTCACGTCTCGTGTTTTGTCGAGCTCGACAACCGACTGCTAATTGTACAGCGGCCGCTTGAGCAGCTTTGGGGCGGGCTGTGGGAACTGCCGAGAGTCGCGGTTTTAAGCGACGAACCAGTCGATTTGGCAGCAAAAAGGGCCGTTTTTGAGACCGTCGGGCTAATAGTCGATTGCGTGCGACCATTCGGTTCGATCCGACACGTCGTTACTAATCGAAAAGTAAGCCTTCACGGCTGCGATGCGACATGGAGCGGAGAGGGCGAACCAAAAGCGCTTGCTTGCCGACAGTTTGCCTGGGTTGACGCCGCCGAGCTCGAAAGGTATGCCATTTCTTCGCCGCAGCTCGAACTGCTCGCCCATTGGCGAAAGACCAGACTGCAGCCCGGCCTTCAATATTAGCCGTACTTAATAATGAAATCTGCCAGGTAACTGCGAATCTGACCTCGGACACTGCGGAACGCCGCCAGGCGTTCGTCAAAGGTGCCATCCAAAACAGCCGGGTCTTCGAAGCCGTGATGCAGTCGAGTAGTCTGGCCGATGAACAGAGGGCACGCTTCCCTCGCGTTGTCGCAGACCGTAATCACGAAGTCGAATTTCTTATTGGTGAATTCGTCAACATTCTTTGATCTGTGGTCGGAGATATCGATCCCAATCTCGGCAAGCGCCGCGATTGCTTCCGGACGAACAATGCTTGGTTTGGTGCCGGCGCTTTCGACTGAGAATTTATCGCCGCCGTCGTGACGCAACAGACCCTCGGCCATCTGACTTCTTGCTGAATTGCCTGTGCACAGTATAAGTACGTGCTTTTTGTCGCTCATTTTAGTTTCCTCGATTTATCCTGTAGCGCGGCCTGAGATATCTTGCAGTGCATCCAACATGTCGTTCTGGCCCGCGGATACTTTTCGCTCGTTGCCGCGAACGGCCTCATAGAGCAGCGCGGCCGAAACAGCTCCGATCGCCGGACCTACGACATAAATCCAGTACGCCGACTGCGCTGCGTGTCCCGCAAAAAGAGCGGGCCCGAGTGAGCGCGCCGGGTTCATCGAACCGCCGGTGACAGGTCCCCCGATCAGCACGTCCAGAACTACCGTCATTCCGATCGCTAACCCCGGAACCGAATTCGGAACCCTGGTGTCGGTAGCCACAGAAATGACTACGGTCATCAGTAAAAAGGTCAATATAGCCTCGAACGCAATGTCGCGAAGAGCCGGTCCCGGCACAGGCACATGCGTGCCGTGACCAAAGCCAAAGAACATTCCAACCAACCCGGCGGCAGCGATTCCTCCAAGCACCTGCGACACCCAGTACCAAGGCACCATCTTCCACGGAAACCGCCTGACCACGGCGAAGCCTAATGTAACTGCGGGGTTAAAATGTGCTGAGGAAATATGTCCAAACGCATAGATCATCGTCAGGACCGCAAGGCCCGAGACCAGCGCCGCGGAAAGCAAGCTGCCGTCAGCACCCGCATAACGCTTAGTCGCTGAAAGCGCTACTGGAGCGAAAACAATCACAAATGTGCCAATAAATTCGGCCGCGCACCGCTGGATATTCGTATTCGGTTGGACAATTTGAGAAACCGCCATCAGCAGCATCCGCTCCCGGCGCAGCATGCGTTCGATTGATCTGAAACCATGGGCAGAACTGGAAGGCAGATATCTTTTGCAAGGCAGTCCGTGTGCTTGGCGCTTAGCTGTAGCAAAACGGTCCCATCGACAATTGCCCAACTCTCAACTGGATACTGCGAAATGAACGTGCTCTCATACTCAACTTCTATATCTGGATCTTGATCTGCTGGAAGAACCCCTTTCCTCCGAGCGATCTCTAAGATGCCGGCCATCTTGCCAGAGAGAAGACGGTGCTCGGTATCGTCAGCTATCCACACTTGAAGCTGACAAGTATGTGCGGTATGCAGCCGTCCGCCGCAGTCGATGAAAGTTTTCGAAACAAATGCTGCTTCGGTGATGTGAAAGCAGCGCTGTACAAGCTCGCTGCCTGGAAGCGCCAGGAGAAATGGCTCTTCCCGATGCGAATTCAGCAGATCGGTAAATTCACTCAGTTTCATTCAATTGGTCCTTATCTCCACAGCAATTGTTGTTCGAGCTATCGCTGCTGTTGTCTAAAAGATATTTGCCAAGGGATGACACGGCGTCCTCGTTAACGCCGCACACCATGTTCTTGCCGCGTCGTTCAACTGTAATCAGGCCGGCGATACGCAATTCTTTGAGATGTTCGGAGATCGTGGATGTGATTCGTTCGCCTCCAGTGATCCGACAGCACACTTCACCGACCGTCGGTCCTGATGCAGGCCTGATGTCGCCGCTGTCATCGACAGATACCGGGCAGCAGCACGAACGGAGAAATTCGAATATTCGAAGCCGGGTGGGCTCGCCGAGCGCCTTGAACATTGCAGCGCGATCAGGGCGGAGCTTCACCGGTTCTTTAAGTTCTAACGGAGATTGTTTCGTCATTTGACGAAATAATACCCGATTGGCAAGATGCTTTTGTTGTTTATTTCGTTATTTAGCGAAATAATTTCATCGGAAGCTGTGAGCGCTCATGGATCTCAGGCGGGTCGTGGTCTCTTTAAGTACATTAAAGGCCGAATCGAGCTGAGCTTCGGTTGTTTCTCTGCCCAGAGTCAGTCTAATAGCGCCGCGGTTTTTACTGGTTTCGATCCCCATGGCAATTAGCACATGTGATGGTTCGATACTGCCTGACGAACATGCGGAACCGGATGACGCATAGATGCCGGCGATATCCAGGTTCAGCAGCAACGCTTCTCCTTCAATATTTTCGAAGCTGAAGTTGATATTGTTCGGCAGACGACGTTCCCCGGTTGGACCGTTAAGAAAGGAGGCGGGAATACTCTCGATGACCCGGGCAATAAACCTGTCGCGCATATCAGTCATGCGAGCCGCCATTTGCGCTCTCTCCGGCAGCATCAAACTGACCGCCGCGGCGAATCCGACTATGCCGGCGACATTCTCGGTGCCCGACCTTCGGCCGCGTTCCTGACCGCCCCCGAGTATTTCCGGTAAAATCGGCGTGCCGCGACGTACATACAAAGCGCCGACACCCTTCGGGCCGTAGATTTTATGCGCTGACAGAGTAAGCAGATCGACATCGAGTTCATTTACATCAACCGAAAGCTGCCCGAAGGTCTGCACTGCATCGGTATGAATCAAAACGCCATGTCGGTGGCCGACTTTTGAAATGGCACCGATTGGTTCAATCGTTCCCACTTCGTTGTTGCCGTGCATTACCGAAATTAGCAGCGTATCTTCCCGGATCGCGTCTTCGACCTCTTGCGCAGTGACAATACCGTCGATGTCGACCGGAAGCACGGTCACTCGGCAGCCGAGTTCGGAGAGATAGGCGACAGTCTTTCGAACAGCATCGTGCTCGACTGCAGTCGTGATGATGTGTCTCCGTGATGGGGGAGAGGCGAGGATGGCGCCGACGATCGCGAGATTGTCCGCTTCGGTGCCGCTGCCCGTGAAGGTGATCTCGGAAGGTTCGCCGCCGATCGATTCGGCAACAATATCACGGGATTTGTCCAGCGCAGCCTTCGCCTGCTGGCCGTAATAATGGATGGAGGAGGGGTTGCCGAACGATGTTCCATATAGCGGAAGCATCGCCTCGACCACCTCACTCCTTACCGGCGTGGTCGCCGAATGATCTAGATAAATCCCATCCATAAACTCATTGGCATTCGGGGCAGTGGATTAGGCAGCGGCCGCAGGCTCTGCCGCCGGAGCAGCTTCTTCAGCATGCTGTACCGGGAGGATGCTGACAATCGTCGCATCTTCATGGCTGATGAATTCTATATTCAATGCGTGAGGCAAGTCGGATACCGAAATCTTATCGCCGACATTCAAATTCGAGATGTCTACATCGATGTGTGTAGGTAAGTTACCGCTCTCGGCCCGTACATCTAAAGTCTCGAGAGTTTGGTCGACCATGCCTTCTTTGCGAGAAACGACAAGCGGTGTGCCGATCAAGCGAATCGGGAGCTGTGTGTGAACCTTTTCACCCACCGCAATATTGTGAAAGCCGACATGGAGAAATCCGTGCGTGATCGGATCACGATCAAGCTCTGCAATAATGACTGTCTTGTTGGGTGAGCCGGGTACGCTGAGTTCGACCAGAGTATTCAAAGCGCCTTCGGAACGAAGTACTTCGACAATTGACTTTGTGCTGACTTCCACCAGAAACGGCTCAATGCCGCGGCCGAATACTGCACCGGGGACTCGTCCTCGACGACGAGCTTGTTTGATATCGCCCTTAGTGTAACGCGTTCGCAGACGCGCATCGATTTTTATTGTTTCCATTGTTTGTCCTTTTAATCTAACCGCCTGGAAAGCTTTGCAGCATGGTGTTCAGATGCGCCTTAACAGCCATAGCCTCGCTTACATTTCCTTCCTCGGAGTATGTAATCGCCAAATTGTCAAGCACCTCGATATACAAAGCACGCATATGCTTATCGAGATTTGCGTCAACTACACCCTGTGTCATTGCTGCGCGCATTGGTTGAGCAGCGCCGCCCTCCTGGCTATACTCCTCGCAATCGTCCCTTGCGCGGCCGAAATAGACGAGTGCCTGTTTCAGCTCGCCGCGAGATAAAAGCGAGTCTCCTACCGCAGCATCCGCATCCGCGAAGCGTGTTTCGCTCACCTCAGGAATTGCCCTCACCGTACCGAACGGCGAAGTTTCGAGATCTGCAATGTGCTGATAGTACCCTAGTGCACTGGTTTGATCGCCGAATTGGCTGGCCATTTCGGCGGCCGATAACAGCAATTGCAAGGAATTAGGATCGTAATTTAAACCTTCCCGAAATGCGACAAGCGCCTTGTCCGGCTCATTGTTGTTCAAATAAAAGGTTCCGAGGCGGTGATAGGAGGTGGAATCCGGGGCGAGGCGACACGCATCAAGCAGTTCTTTCTCCGCTTCGCCCAGGCTGCGCTGTGGAAGTGAGACTTTCAATGCAACGCGGGCAGCATATGACGAACTGAGCGGGTTAATCGCTGCCGCCGCGCTGTAGTTTCCAGCGCTGTCTTGTATCTCTGCAATCATAAATATGCCTGCGCCGATCAGGGCGGCGCTGTAGACCGCGGTTAGGGTTATCTTTGAGTTTAACTTTTCCGGGCCGACTGTCGGTATTTGTCTGTTCGCCGAAAGGAGGCCCACAATAGCAAATAACGTCACTCCACTATCGAATGTAAACCAGTCGGAGTCAATCAAGTTTTGGACTGCGGCTGCAACAACTGCCGCCGCAAGGCCTGCGATGAGAAATCGATCGTCTACCATGCCGATCTGGTCTAGTAGCTCGAACACCACTCCTTGTTCGGCCTTTGGCTCGACGCGGGAGTCACGAACGTCGTCCGGTTCGCCGGCTGTATTAGGCTCCCGCAATCGTCGAAACCCATAATACAAAACTATGCCGTATGCGCCCAAAATCGCGAGGAGGGCAGGAACACCAAGATCAGCAGCTGTTTGCAGGTAGGCGCTGTGAGCGTGACGCGTAAAGCCGACCAAGGCGCGCTTCGGGTAGGCGTAGACGAACATTCCGGGGCCTGCACCGAGCGCCGGCTGATGTTCAATCAACTTGATTGTGCCGCGCCATGTCCACGCGCGGAAGTCACCGCTGCTCGCCTGGCTTTTCATTGTTGAGCTTTGCAGTCTGGAAAGAATTGGCTTGGCAACAACCAGGCCTCCGAGTACTACCAGAATTGCGAGAGCGGCGAGCCTCTGTTTGGCAGAATTCGGTAGCTCCAAACCCGACCTGACTCCAATGTAGAGCCCAGCGAAAAGTACAGCTATCGCAGCTGCCATCGATATCAGCGCAAATCTTGAACCCGTTGTCGGAATTACCGAAAACTGGAAAAGAAACGCCATCATGTACAACAGCCAGACAATCTTCCCTTTTCCTGTCTGTGCGCCGAGGAATAGAGCGAATGCAATTGGTAAAGTCATGACGAGCTGCCCGGCAAAGAAATCAGGAGTCGATGTGCCGAACTCTCGCCACTGCGCCTCGTGGTGACGTAAATGGAGAAGGTAGTCCTGCAGGCCGATGCCCGCTGCTATGCTCGACCCTGCCGTGATCGCCAGGATGATCACATAAACGTCGATCCTACTCTTGGCCGTCGATGACAGACGAAAAGCTGCCGCGGCAGACATCCAGAACAGGAAGCCTCGGATCATGACATCCAGATACTCACTGCCGCCTTTGTCGACGATCAGCCAATGGGCGAACAATGAAATAAAGGCGATAGCCGGCACAGAAAAGACAGCGGCGGTCGACAGGCTAATGGCCTCGGCTTTACGGATTCTTATCGTGTGCAGGAGAACCCCCGCAATTAACGCAAAACCAAAAATGAGCGACCACAGCGGCTCTTCCGGCAATCCGGAAAGCAGCGGAGCGAGCAGCAGAACGATAGCACAAATAGACAATGACATTTCTTTACTTAAGTGTCCTCACTCCGGATGTCCTGAAGTTTTCCGCGTCCGTAGGGTAAGTAGCTGGTAGGTGAAATCAACGAAGTATTGCAGATTGCTTTCGGTCTCTCCTGATTGCTCGGCGACGATTCCAAATTCTTATGGTGGCCCGCAGCCAGAGGCCGGTCTTTACAGCAATACGTCGAAAGATTGAGGCTTTCGGATTGTGCTTCTCGTCGAACAGCTCCCATGATCGATGAAACTCCCGGATCATCGCCTCCGCGTTCTTGTCGCTGCTTCCTCCTATCCTGTGCGTGACATGTGCGTCTGGACAGAACCAGACTTCCTTTCCTGCGGTCCAGGCACGCTTACAAATATCGACATCTTCGCAATACATGAAGAAACGGTCATCGAGGGCCCCATGAGTGTTTAGAAAATTGCGTGAGATCAACATCGCGCAGCCCGACACCCAATCGACTTTATACTCTTTCGAGTGGTCGACATCCCCCATGAGGTACTGGGTGGTGTACTGGTTCTTCGGGAAAAGTTTCCCTAGGAGTGTGTTGCGGAATAGTCCTGCCCGAAGGCCCGGAAACCGTCGGCAAGAATACTGCAGTGACCCATCGGGGTTGAACACGTGCGCGCCGGCGACAGCGAGGCTTTCGTGGCTGTCGGCAAACCGAACTAACGCATCAAGGCAGACCGGCGACTGCAGGTATGCGTCGGAATTAAGAAGGATCACATATCTACTGTCGTTCGACTGCGCTATTCCGAGGTTGTTGGCGGCTGAGAACCCCTTGTTCTCGCCGCTACGGATTAAGTTGACCTGAGGAAACTCCGATTCTACCATTTCGGCGCTTCCATCTGAGGAAGCGTTATCGATCACCCACACGCTGAAAGCAGCGATCGGTCCTGGGGTAGCATAGATAGATTTAAGGCACTGGCGCAAATCTGGAAGAACATTCCAGCTGACGATGATGACGGCGATGTCGTCCATGATTTAATTGTTTCGGTTAACCTGGCGTCAGGTCCCGCAGTCGCTGAAAAGCGAGACTCAGGCTCACTGCGTTCAGTACGCCGTTAAAGACTACTTTTGGCAGCTTGTTTCTATAGTGCTTCTCGTAGAATCTAATAAGCGAAAGCTTCGATTCGGCGGTCATCGCCGATCTCTTCGCCTTACCTGTCGATGCGCCGCCGTAATGTATAATCGACGCCCGATCAGTGTAATAGATTTTCTTTCCAATCTCCTTTATACGAAAGCACCAATCGACATCGTTAAAGAATATCGGGAAATTTTCGTCCAATCCTCCCGCTTCCTCGTAAACGTCGCGAGCAGTCAGCAAGAACGTCGCCATCGGCTGATCTGCCTCAATCGTGCCTGAGTAGTCAAACCAGGTCATCCGATAAGACCCGAACGTTTTGCTTTGTGGAAACGCCTTACTTAGTCCCAGCAGTTCCCAGAGAATTCCGAGTGGTTCCGGGAATGAACGGACGCTGCGTTGAACAATGCCGTTCGAGCCGACCTGTCTGACACCCAATGCTCCAAAGTTACTCAGACCCGCCGCAGTTTCCAGTGCGCTGTTTAATGTGCCCGGAAGAAGTCGCACGTCTGAGTTCAAAAGCAGCAGCCAGTCTCCGGCAGCCGATCGCAATGCCTGGTTATTCGCTTTGGCATACCCCACGTTGGATGGATTGGATATCAGTCGAACCGACGGAAATTCTCCTCGAACCATTTCGGCGGAGCCGTCTGACGATGCATTGTCGACGACAATTGTTTCGGCGGAACAGGCCGGAGGAAACGCATCGATCGAAGCCAGACACTCGCGCAAAAAGTCGCGAGTGTTCCAATTAACTATACAAATAGACAGAGTGGTCATGGAGCACCTTTGGATGAAGAGCAAGCCCGCCTATAAGCCGGATTCTGTGTTTGTATGGCCATCTCTCTCGAAACGCCGTTGCCGACGTCCTCTAGCGGTACATCCAAGTGCGGTAGGCAGCATGTGCGAAACAACGCTGCCATTCGACGGGCAATCTGGTAACCGCTCTTTATCGACCTTGCTCCCGATGGGGTTTACCCGGCGCGACTGTCTCCAGGCGCCCGGTGCGCTCTTACCGCACCATTTCACCCTTGCCGATTAAGGCGGTATGTTTCTGTGGCACTTTCCNNTGACTTGCTTCTTCGGCGCGTAGTATACCATCCGATCGTTTTTGTATTCAGATCGCGCACTCTCTACAAATTCCAACTGCCGTCCGACAATTGGTTTAGTTCAGTTTGAAACGAGGTCGGTAAAATGACGGGCTTAGATATATTTCTGCTGCTGATTGTTGTTGGCGCCTGCGGCCTGGGAGCATTCCGGGGTTTTGGAGCGGCCGTGCTTGACCTTTTTGGAGTCTACAGCGCTCTGCTGCTTTCCTCTGTTGCCGCACCGTTCGTTCAGCGCTCGATTCCAAACGGAGCCGGGGCGGCCCTTAACAGCGGCGACGTCCATGTAGTGACCTTTGTCGTCCTCGTGATTGTTGCGCTCGTTCTCTCCCACATTTGCAACGGGTTCATGAATTGGGATATCGGCTCATGCAACACCTTTGCCGGCGGAGTCGCCGGACTCGCCATCGGGGCAATTGCCGCGCACGGAATTGTCGCCGGATTAGCCCTCGGTGATCCTCAGCAAATTGCCTCGATTTCGGGTGCAGTCAGCCAGCAAATGCTGACATTTTCCAATTTCCACGACACCGTAAACAACATGGCGAGCTTCACCGGACCCAGGCCGGATAACTTCTAATCGGCCTTTTCGTAAAAAAACTGTGCGCTTTGCACTCATAGCTTGACGAGCAAAAATAAGGGCATGTATAATACGCACGTATCTGTCTAGCGTGCGCGCAGTTTCATGCGAAAGGCCCTGCTCAATATGGCTAATGAAACCCCTGGCGGGGTGTCGTCTTCATCAGAATCGCTCAACTCCGCTACGAAGTTCCTTCCCTTAGCTGCAGAACTCTTTAAAGAGGTGCAGCAGCACGTAGGACACTCGAAAATTCGGTCCCTGAGGCTTACTCTCGGGGGCAGACCAATTCGCGATTTCCCCGTTTCGCCCGCAACAGCGGCAGCCACCATTATCCTGGTGGTTGTAGCTGTCATCATTACCAACTTACGTGTGGAAGTAGTCAAGGATACGGATGACGGAAGCGAGGCCGACAAAGCTGCTTCGTCCGGTCCCTCACCAGGAGGACGCAAGTGATTATTTCTCAGCTCGGTGGTGAGCTTTCAGAGCGATTTAGGCAATCGCAGGTTCGGTTTGGTGAGATGATCGATTGTGAAGTTGTCGATAGGGCCCAGCGCGGGGATAAGGCGGCGTCGGAGTACCTTCTCTATAAATATCGCAACCTCGTGCGGACGAGGGTAAAGCCTTACTTTCTTGTTGGCGCCGAAAAAGATGATCTCCTCCAGGTGGGAATGATCGGACTCTGGCAAGCAATTATCGATTTCCGCCCCGACCGCGCTTTCTCTTTTCCGGCATTCGCCAAAGTCTGTATCACCCGACATATCATTACAGCGATCAAGGCGGCGACCCGACAGAAACAGATGCCCCTCAACCGATCTCTCTCGCTGGAGTCGCCAAGCGAGGACTGTACCACCGACTGGAACCTCAGCGATATTCTCCCCGACACCAACAACAGCGACCCCGAAGTTATCATCATGGTAGATGAAGACACTAAGCTCCTTCAGGACAGACTCCAGGAAGTTCTCAGCGAATTCGAATGGTTCGTCTTGT
>PLAD01000347.1 GCA_003134215.1 Armatimonadota bacterium | reverse complement strand
AATTGAACCGAGTGTATCACGCCGGCTCGCAAGATCTCTCATCGAGGCTAGCAGTCCGGCAGCGGCGATAATGACGGGAATAGTAGTCAGCGCCGGCGGCAGAACCATTGCAGCGCAAAGTGCGACCAGCGGAATCAAACGGACCCGCTGCCCGAACATCAAACCGCGAGCAGGGAATAGGCAGGAGATCAGCGCCAGCAAAAGGAAGAGCAGCAACAGGGGTACTCTTTGAGCGCTGGAAAGCCAGGGAACGGATGTCGGCTCTGAAAAGATCCCACAAATCAGCAGCGATATTGCGGCGCCGGAAGATGCGAGCCAAAGAAGGGAATCCGGCAACGCTACCATACCGACAATTTTTATAAAGTTAAGTCTGGGCGACGGCTTTTTTGTGTCACCCGATGATTTGATCAATTAGAGCGCCTTAAACTAACGCTTTATCCATTAGCGATCGTAATTCCAAATAGAGAGTGAAGACTATTAGCTTTGATAACGGATTCTTCCATGGAGATGTACCGGCTTGAGATAGAATTTGACACAATTCGAACTAAAGAGGGCTTTCAATGCGCATAATTGCAAAAGTTTTGCAAAAGGCGACTATCGTACCAGATTCGATCATCGAGTTTGACGACGAAGGATTAATCACGGGAGTATTCGAAAAAGCTTCAGGTCCGATCGATTTCGAATTCAGCGGGCTTCTCGCCGTTCCGGGCTTTGTCGACCTGCATGTTCACGGAGCCGGCGGCGCCGACTTCATGGATGGAACGGTTGAAGCTGTCCGTACCGCCGCCCGCACTCATGCAAGGTTTGGAACAACATCGCTCCTCGCGACCACGCTCACCGCAGAACGGGACAAGATAGACCGATCCCTCTCAGCGATAACCGAGGTCATAGAGAGTCCCGCTCACGACGAAGCGGCAATTCGCGGCATCCATTTGGAAGGCCCTTATATTTGCCGAAACCGAAGAGGCGCTCAACCCGAGGGACCGATACGGTCTCCAGATATCGCCGAGCTTGACCATTGGATAAACCTTTCAAAGGGATGGGTTAAACAGATCACCCTCGCACCTGAAATTCCGGGCGCGGTACATTTTATAGAACATGCTTCACGCAGAGGCATCAACGTTTCTATAGGCCATACAGATGCATCCTCGTCCGAGGTTAACTCGGCCATTTTTGCCGGCGCCCGAATGGGGACGCACTTGTTCAACGCGATGAGCCCAATGACCCATCGATCTCCAGGCGCGGTCGGTGCGCTTCTCGCCGATGACCGAACATACTGCGAGCTTATTTGCGATGGTTTTCATGTAGACAAAGTTGTCGTAAAGGTTGCTGTCCAGGCGAAAGGCGTCGACAGGATCGTTTTGATCACCGACGCGATGTCCGGAACAGCCATGCCGGACGGAGACTACCAACTGGGCGGCACAAAAGTGATAGTCGATCGAGGAACCGCACGGTTTGTTGACGGCACTCTTGCCGGAAGCGTTCTAACTATGAATGGAGCGTTCAACAACGTGCAGAATTTTGCCGGATTGTCGATTGAAGACGCCGTAAAGGTCTCTTCTCTGAACGCCGCCAACCTTATCGGATTGGGCAGCGAAATTGGGTCGATCGAACAGGGCAAAAAGGGCGACATAACGATACTCGACCAGGCGGCGGGCTCTGTCGAGGCCGTTTTCCGCGATGGTCGTGTAATATTCAGGCGCTAAATCCAGGCATTATCAACGGGCTCGCCTGCTACAATAGTTAGACATAACAAAAGCCGAGGGCAAACTTGAATGACTGCAGTGGAAAAAGAAGAACGTAAAGGAGTGGTAACGTTTAGGGGAGAACCGGTGACGCTCGTCGGACCGGATCTTCATGTCGGCAGCGAAGCTCCAGATTTTTCACTCATCCCAGCACTCGATGCTTCTGCCACAGTGACTCTCAACGATGCCCTCAAGCAGCACACAAGGGCGGCGCTGCTCATAGTAGTACCTAGCATCGACACAAGCGTCTGCGCTTTGGAAACAGTCAGATTTAATCGTGAGGTAGCTCAAATTCCGTCCGACAAACTTGGAGTTTACACCATCAGTGTCGACCTTCCCTTTGCACAAAAGCGATGGAGCGCCGCGGAACACATCACCAGTTTGGAACTGCTTTCGGATTTCAAGAATCGGGAGTTCGGGCCAAGTTACGGTGTCCTGATTAAAGAGCTCGCACTTTACGCACGCTCCATTTTTCTGGTGGACAAAGACGGATTCCTGCGCTACGTCGAGTTGGTAAAGGAAGTTGCGCGCGAACCGGACTACCAGAAGGCACTAGATGCCGCAGCGGCGATTATAGCCTGAATCACTCGTTTTTTGGTGCCAAATTCCTTTTTGAAATTCACTAAAAATGAATCTCAAAATGCCTTGCCGCACTTTCTTGAATCTTGGTATAATGCCCCGTGCTGACACTTCACCCCTTCGCCAAACCTCCCAGGAGACGCAATATCCCTTGACCACATCATGGAATGATGACGCTTCTCAACTAGAGTTGGGAGAGGACGAACAGGTGATCGCCATGCGCAAAGCGTGGGAAAAAACGCTGCGCACTTTGGTCAGCAGGGGCAGTAAGTCCTCTTACGAATCTTTCGTTGCCGCCACCCAGCCGTTATCGATAGACGGCGATATGCTTGTGCTCGGTGCGCCCAGCGCATTCGCTCGAGAGTGGCTTGAAAAGAGGTACGGAGAGACAATCCGGTCGCTGATGATGCAGAATCTCAGCCGCACTACGCTTCAGGTCAAGTTCGTCAGAATGAACGCCGAAAACCGCGCATCGACTGATGCAGCGGCGCTTTCGGACCAATCGAAATCGCAGACAGTCAAAGCCGACGTGGTCGACGGTGACGAATTTGAATTGGAACCGCCGCCGGTCAAAAAAAGCGTACGTAAAAAAGATTCAGCGATTGTCCGGGCACCTCTGCCTGCCGACATGACTCTGGCTCTTAATGAGAAATATACGTTCCATAACCTGGTCGTCGGAGAATCCAACAGGCTTGCACATACCGGCGGTCTTGCAGTGGCGAAATCTCCGGGCCGGATCTATAACCCGCTGTTTATCTACGGCAACTCGGGGCTCGGCAAAACACACCTAATGCACTCTATAGGACACGAAATTCGCCGCGAAAATCCGAATGCCCGAATCGCACATGTCAGCGGCGAATCTTTTACAAATTCCTATATCACTTCGCTGCAGCATCGAAAAGTGGATGCATTTCGCGAGCTTTATCGTAATGTCGATGTATGGCTAGTGGACGATATACAGACACTTGCCGGCAAGGAACACACCAAAGAAGAGTTCTTTCACACGTTCAACACATTGCATCAGGCCGGCAAGCAAATTGTCCTCACATCAGACCAGTCACCGAAAGAGCTGCGGACAATGGACGAAAGACTGCGGTCCCGATTCGAGTGCGGCCTAATCGCCGATGTTACGCCTCCGGAGCTGGATATGCGTATCGCGATTCTGCAGAAGAAGGCCGAAATCGAGGACTTGCGAATTCCGGACGATGTTTTGTTCTACATGGCAAATCTGATTCAATCGAATATCCGAGCGCTCGAAGGCGCCTTGATTAAAATCATGGCCTATGCTTCAATGTCGAACAAGCCGGTGACTGAGCAACTTGCTAGCAATGTCCTTGGCGCTTACTTTGTCGAACGCAGACCTGTCATTTCGCAGAATCTGCTTAATCCACCTGATCAAGCCCACGGCAATTCACCGCTGGTCGCGCTGCCTCTGCCTCCGGTCATCATAAATCTTGACTATCCACGTGCTGGAAAGCCTCTTTTCGACCACGTCGTACAATCGGTTGCAGACTACTATCAACTTGATCCGCGCGTCCTCGCCGGTGAAGGCAGCGCAGTCACGTCACGCCCTCGCGAAATCGCTAGGGCTCGCCAGGTCGCCATCTATATGGCTCGAGAAAAGACCAACCTTGCGGTAAACGACCTCGCCAGGCTTTTCGGCGATGTCTCGCATTCTGCAATTTCGCATGCCCACAAAAAGATGACGAAGCAGATCGAAACCGATCCGAAAACCGCCGCGACTATTCGGGAAATTACCGACCGCCTTTAGGCGTTCCGGCATCGATTTCTCCTTTATTCACAATCCTGCTGCACCCATTTCAATGATTCACGAACATGTGAACAATTATGTGAACGGGGTGAATCTGTGTACGTCCGGGTGAATCTTCCAGATTGGGATTCACTTACAGCGGATTCGAGTCAGTCGCGTTAGTTTCGATTCACTCTATGGTGAATCAGCCGAGAATTAAAGGTAATAGGAAATGGCGGAGAACGAGGCGATTCCTGGGGACGAATCGGCAAATTCATTTCAACATTATTTGAAATTATTGAATCAAAAATTGTCAATACGCGGGCGGATTTTTCGATTCACTTGATTCACATCCTTATGAGTATGATGAATCAGAATCTAATTATATATTAGTATCAGAAGGAAGCGGAGACGCATTCCCTCCCAGTTACTTTTCCACTAAAGAGTAAGAAAGTTCAGAGTTTTCTTCAGCAGATGCGCATCGATTATCTAGAAGTGATCCACTACAGAAATTATCGGCGACAACAGATCGAACCTGTCGAGGGTTTGAATATTTTCGTCGGTGAGAATGCGCAAGGTAAGAGCAACCTGCTTGAGTCAATGTACGTTCTTGCCACATCGAAATCGACGCGCGCAAGTAGAGACAGTGAACTGATACTGTTTGGAGAGCCGTCGGCTTCGATTCGAGCTCGGGTTAATCGAATCAAAGACATCGATCTCGCAATTGAATTCGACGTTTCTCTGGTTGAGAAAAAATTTGCCAAGTTAAACGGATCTCGGCATACCCGCATGGCGGACGTTATCGGCCAGGTCAATGCGGTGATGTTCGATTCTGGGGATCTTGAGACGATTCGAGGAGAGCCGTCCGTTCGGAGGCGCTTCCTTGACCTGGAGATTTCTCAGACCAGTCCTAGATACGTTCATTCGCTTGGCGCGTACCGAAAGACTATCGAACAGCGTAACTTTCTTTTAAAGGAGATCCGCGAACGCCGGGCTCGGCCGGGTTCGCTGGAAACTTTGTCTGCGTGGAACGTTCAGCTAGCCAACTACGGCTCTCTACTGATCGATCGCCGCCGATCGTTTCTTAGTCGTCTGTCAGTTATTGCGGCGGAAGCTCATTCTCTTCTGTCAGACGGCAGGGATCTCCTGGAAATTACATACCTCCCTTCTTTCCACGTAAACGACGTTTCCGATGTCACGGGAATTCAGCAGGAATTTCTCAACCAGCTTGCATTTGTCTCGGACGATGAGAAAGCCAGAGGAACGACCCTGATAGGTCCACAGCGCGACGATGTGAGCTTTAGCGTGTCTAAACGTGACAGTAAGCTCTTCGGCTCTCAGGGACAGCAGAGGACGGTTGCGCTTGCGGTAAAATTGGCTGAAAGGCAGCTGATCGAGGAGCTTGTCGGCGAACCGCCTGTTCTCTTGTTGGACGATGTACTCTCTGACCTCGATGATTTGCGGCGCCGCCGTCTTTTTGAATATGTCGGCGAGACAGGCTCGCAAACTTTTGTCACATGTACGAACCTCAGGGCTTTTCCAGCGTCCATATTGGAAAGAGCGCGCATATGGAATGTCTGCGAAGGTAAGGCGGAGATCAGCGGAGGTTAACGACGAGTGCCTGATCATTACGCAACTATTATCGAAACAGTTCGCTTGCGACTTCGTCCATTTCGTCAGGAAGACTGGGCTGCTGTTCACGAATATGCAACCGATCCCGAGATTTCGCGCTTTCAGGATTGGGGACCAAATTCCGAACAGGACACCCGAAGCTTCGTCGCGAAATGTATAGAATCTTCCGGGAATCCAAAGAGTCGGAGCTACTATTTTTCAATTAATCTGCTGGGCGACGACCAGCATATCGGCGGCTGTGTTTTGACGCTTGATCCGCATTCGATTAAACGCGCTTCGGTTGGGTACACCATTGCCCGTCCGTATTGGAAACTCGGTTATGCTACTGAAGCGGCGTCAGAACTCTTAAAATACGGATTTACCGTTCTTTCTTTGCGCAGCATTACCGGCAGCTGCGACGCTTCGAATGTCGCTTCCAGGCGTGTTATGGAGAAAGCAGGGATGCGGCTGTCGCAAACCGAGCGAAATGCCAAATTTTTCAAGGGCCGCTGGCGTGACTTCCTCGAATACGAAATTACGTACGATGTATGGAGACTAGAACATGAAAATCGACAGAAAGCCTAATAAAATGTTGATTTTCTCCCGAAAAGATACTTAGCGGACAAGCAGTTAAATTAGTCGTAGTTGCCCTTACATTGCGCTTGATTTCGATTTCAATCGGCTGGTCCCTTAGAATGTTCTACGGTTTCGGCCAACCTCATGCAGAATCAAAAAATCGATGCTGATCTCAATCGGCGCTTTTACGAAGGCTCACTGATAGAAGTTGAAGCCGGCAGCGCCATCGATGATATGTTGAGTCTTGCCTTGGCCGTTACTTCGTGTCACACGGCAGGCGTCAGCCTCTCTAACAACATCAATTTACGGCCTCCTGTCGAGCGTTATATCCGGCCTACGATTGGACAGAATCCTTTACGCTCTACCAATGTCGGCTCGTCCGAGCCGACTTATCCTTTCGTTGCTTTTAAAGGCGATGGATCGGATGAAAGCTTTTATTTCGGCGTTCCACTAGCCGCCGATGGTGGAGGCGTTATTGGCTCTCTGCTGGTGTTTGCCTCCCACCCGAGCTGCCTTTCGCAGCGCGAAGTAGATTGCCTTCGCCGGATCGGCAGGCAGATAGTGCAACTGCTGGAAGCGGACTACGATCGGGAAAAGGTTCGTCAGGACCTTCAGGAAAGCCAATATCTTTACGAAACATCTATCAACGCCATACAAGAAGGTTATACGGTGGTGGACCGGCGCGGAGTGGTCCTGAACTGCAACGCAGCCGTTGAACAGATGCTGCAGGTCAGCGCCGATGAATTGATTGGCAAGAAGACCGGAGACGGCGCCTACAACTTTGTCGACAGCGACGGCGGCGCTCTTCTTCGCACAAAACATCCAGCGTGGCTCGCTCTGAAATCGGGTCGTACGCAATCGAAAGTGATTGGTGTAATCAATGGCGACAATCCGATTGCTTGGCTGCAGGTCAGCGCCTGTCCCCTATTTCACCCGGGCGAGTCGGAGCCCTACGGTGCGGTGCAGATTTTTCACGACGTAACAGAACAGCGCACGGCGACGCTCGATCTGAAGAAAAGCGAAGAGCGACTAAGAGAAGCGCAGCGCATAGCCGGAATCGGCTGCTGGGAAATCGACGTTACAAACCAGGTCTACTGGCTTTCAGAAGAGATGTTAAAGATTTACGAGCTGGATCAATCGGAAGAGCCACGTGTCGAATATCTTAGAAGCCGCGTACATCCGCATGATTTGGAGCTTCGGGATAGTGCGGTCCAGAACTGCCTTGCCCATGGTCAGCCGTTCGACTTCGATATGCGTATTCAGTTTCCCAATGGCCGATTCAAATGGTGTCATTGCGTCGGTAAGCCGTCATTCGACAGCAGTGGACGCGTCGTGAAGATGAGCGGGACGATGATGGATATTACGACGCGTAAACTGACTGAACAGCAGCTTTTGGTGCACACCGAAGCGTTGGCTCAGCAAAAAGAAGAGCTGGAGCTCGCAAATAAGCTGATTCAAGGCGCCAATCAACTCCTTCGATCACTGGTGGTAGAGGATGGGATGACGGGACTGAAGAATCACCGGGCTTTCCAGGAGACGATCGCCGACGAAGTTGTGAGGGCGAAGCGGCAGAAAAATGTCCTTTCTCTTTTGATGCTCGACGTAGATCACTTCAAAGCCTACAACGATACCTACGGGCACCCAGAAGGCGATGTGATACTCCAAAAGATTGCGGAACTGATCACATTGAACAAGCGCGAGACCGACATTGCAGCCAGATATGGCGGCGAAGAGTTCGCCGTCATTTTGCCCGACACCGATGCGGAAGGCGCTATGGTTATCGCAGAAAGGATCAGGACTGCTGTTGAATCGGCATCGTGGCTGCGAACAATGGTTACTGTGAGCATGGGAATATGTACTCTTTCTGCCGGTATCACCTGTGCCCACGAGATGATCGCAGCTGCCGACAAAGCTCTGTACGACTCCAAGTCAGGCGGCAGAAACAAGATCTCAGTATATTATCCCGAAGCAGACTGAT
>PLAD01000202.1 GCA_003134215.1 Armatimonadota bacterium | reverse complement strand
AAATTCCCGGTTCGTCCCATGAATGTCTTGATTGAGTTGTCGTGCTGCGCTTCGTTATAGTAGAACTCGCCCCCGCGCAGGTTCCAGCCGCTGAAAGACCTGGCGCCTGCTTTGACATCGTCTTCCGTATAGTTGGGATTTCCACTTGGATTTACTCGTCCACAGGTAAAGAGCTCCATCAGCTCACGCGCGAAATTCTCGTTTGGATGCGCTTTGTAGTTCTGGTTGCCATTCAGGTAGCGCAGCATCTCCGGATCCTTTGCGACCGCGAGAGTCAGTGTGCGAAAATTCCCGAGGGCGTGCTGTCGATAGAGCTGATTCTGGCGATACATAACATCGCCTTCGAGCCCCGGGTCTTTGCTCGTGAAATGATTGTGCCAGAAAAGCGTCATGTTTTCCTGCAGCGGGCGAGGGCTTCCAATTAATCGGTATGTCCACCAGAGTTTGATCAGGTTGGTGGGAAGTCGATCACCGGCGCGGGCTTGAATTTGTTCCGGAAGTGCCGCTTGTAGTTTGACGAGAATAGCTTCATCATCGATAGGATCGGGCGTATTTTCGTAGTTGAGTAGGCTATCTGTAGTGGCGCCGATGCCGGCCTGTACTGCGGATTCAATTACATCGGGAGGCGCGCCAAAAGCGGCTCGGCGGTAAAGGTGCGCAGCGGCCATATATTCAGGCGACAGATCAAAAGATACCATGATGTTCCCCTGTCTTTATGACGACAAAAGAGCGAAAAATGTTCATCGCTACACGATGATGTATGGCAATTGTACCAACAATGGAACAACACTTACCATTGCGTGTTTAAAGATAAGCTACTCCGCGTCTTCAAAGGGGTATACTATCTGCCGGGGGACGATGCCGATGGAAGATGCACTAGCGGATCACTTTGATGCTGGCCTTCGCGGCTTTAATCCAGAAGCGGATGCGGAAGATGGAGACACTCTTAAAGAAGAGTGCGGCATCTTCGGTGTGTACGCCCCTGGGGAAGACGTCGCTCGCCTGACGTTCTTCGGACTTTTTTCACTCCAGCATCGCGGCCAAGAATCTGC
This sequence comes from Armatimonadota bacterium, assembly GCA_003134215.1. Taxonomy (GTDB): domain Bacteria; phylum Armatimonadota; class Armatimonadia; order Armatimonadales; family Capsulimonadaceae; genus BOG-944. The sequence continues at coordinate 16,725 of PLAD01000202.1, read as the reverse complement.
GGGAATAGCAGTCTCCGATGGTGTCCACTTACGGATGCATAAGGACATGGGACTGGTTGCGCAAGTCTTCAAAGAAGACGTTTTGGCACGTCTGCCCGGACATATTGCAATTGGGCACACCAGATATTCCACGACCGGCAGCAGCGTTCTGCGCAACGCGCAGCCCCTTCATTGCGTTTGGGGAGGCGGTACGCTTGCAGTAGGCCACAACGGAAACCTGATCAACGCGGCAGTACTTCGAACGGAGCTCGAAGGGCAAGGTGTTCCGTTCGAAACATCCAATGACAGCGAAGTAATTGCCCGGCTTATTGCCGCTCAAGAGACCGAGAATTTAGAAGAAGCTGTCGCGAGAACCATGAACCGGCTCCATGGTGCGTACTCACTGGTTATCCTCAGCGAAAACTCACTCATCGGTGTTCGCGATCCGTTTGGGGTTCGCCCGCTTTGTATCGGTCAGCTCGACGGCGGCCGATATGTTCTGGCTTCCGAGACCTGTGCACTTAATACGGTCGGAGCCGAATTCGTACGTGAAGTTGCCCCAGGGGAGATTGTCACAATCGACGAATCCGGCCTGCGAGCTCGCCAAGGCATGCCGATGAGCCGCCACGCGACGTGCATGTTCGAGTTCATCTACTTTGCGAGACCTGACACAGCGTTGTATGGTCGAGAACTGCACCAAGTGCGGCGTCGAATGGGATACGAGTAGGCAAGGGAGCATCCCGTACCCGGCAATGCCGATATTGTTATACCGATTCCGGACACGGGTACGCCTGCGGCGATTGGTTTCGCCGAGGCATCCGGCATTCCATTCGGCGAAGGAATTATCAAGAATCGCTATATACAGCGGACGTTTATTCAGCCGGATCAGCGTATGCGAGAGCTGGGAGTCAAAATGAAGCTGATGCCGATTAAAGAGGCGTTAGCGGGGAAACGGGTTGTCATGGTAGATGACAGCATCGTTCGCGGTACGACGACCGGTCAGATCGTGAAAATGCTCTTCGATGCCGGGGCGGCCGACGTCCATGTGAGAATTACCGCGCCGCCGATTACGCATCCGTGCTTCTACGGCATCGACATGGCGGACCAATCACAACTGGTTGCTGCGCATCTTAGCGTAGAGCAAATCCGAACTCTGATTGGAGCAACGTCGCTTGGATACTTAAGCATTGACGGCCTTAGCCGCGCAGTCGGCTTGAACCGCGATCAGTTCTGCCTCGCTTGCTTCGACGGCAAATATCCGATTCCAATTCCCAACCAGGTTAAAATGTCCAAGTTCGCCCTGGAGCTTCCTCTTGCAGAGGCTCGATAAGAGTTATCGAGCCATTTCGCGGCAGAGCAAATTACGCTGTGCTTACAACAGTCTTTTCTTCCGGGACTAAGACCTTTTCGAGGAAGTCTTGGACTTGCCAGCGTACGTTGCGTTTGCGATATCCAAGGTAGTCAAGCATTACTTCCTCAAGAAATACTGCGTCCGCCTTCACTGATTCTCCCATGTCTTCGACTACTGTCTCAAAGACAGCAGTGAGGTCGCTCTGAGAAAATTCAGGAGCCCAGTCGCGAATTTGCGACGGCTCTATCTTCCTCAAAATCTGGTCGCCTTCGTCCGCACGGGCCTTCAAAATATAGCCGGCTAAATCTTCGCTTGTAGCGACATGTTCCAGCCCTCGAATTTGCTTGTGGAAGCTGAGCGCATCGCTTTTGCCCTGCAGACGACCGTGGAGCGGGGTAACTCGGAGTCCGTAATCCTCTGCGATGCGCTCTTTTTCCATACGGTCGACAAAGACATAATCGGGGTCGATAACATCGAGAAGGATAAGGTCGGCTCGGTGAGCCGGCACGGCCGTCTCCCGCTCCGGAAGCGCCATCTCAAAGACCATAACGTAACCCAGCGCCGCCAGCTTCTCGGCCTGGGGATAAAACGCATGGAGAAGACGACCGGCCTGCGCGCCGTAATCGATGCCCAGCGCCCTAACATTGTCAATGCCGGTTCCAACAAGCGGGCTGCCGCCGTCGTAGACGTCGGTCGTAGCATAGAATAGTTCGCCCTTATGCTGGTACACCCGGACGTTGGTGCCGTCGATTTTATTCTCGATGACCGCTTCACTGTCGCGTATCACTCCGATCATTCGCCGTTCTTCGGTCGCGGCGAACCGCTCCTGGGCATAGTCGGAAGACGGCAGTACGCGCGGATATCCACGGACGATCTGTTTGCCCTTTGGCCAGAAAATCGTTCCGCGAAGCAAATAGCTTACCGGCAGAGTCAGTCCTGCTTGATGAAATATAATTGGGCCGCCGACTCCGACCTGGTGGAAGTTTCTTTTAGGGACGTTAAAGAACTCAGCCAATACTCCGATTTCGAACTGATCCAACTCTTCACGACATCGTCTTAACGTTTCAGCAAATTCTAAATACATTGGTTATCGGTCTCCTGTCGCCGCGTAATTTCTCCGATAGCCCATTCAGCATGTTCTCGTATCAAGGGCTCATGGTCGGTCAAAGCTTTTGTTAGATATGGCAGGGCTTCTTTGCCGCCGACATTTCCTAATGCCACACACACATTTCGTAAGAAGCAGCGCCGCTTTGTCCGGAGGATTGGACTGTTCGCGAATCTGTTCTTAAACTCTAAATCATCTATACCTAAAAGTTCACAAAGATCGGGTGATATAAGGTCCTTGCGCGGCTGAACCGCCTGGTCTCGACTTTTGACAGCAAACTTATTCCAGGGACATACAGCTAAACAGTCGTCGCAGCCATAGATACGATTTCCGATGAGCGGCCTCAAGGCAACAGGAATGCTCCCCTTAAGTTCAATTGTCAAATATGAGATGCATCGCCTCGCATCAAGATTGTAAGGAGCAGTTATGGCGCCAGTTGGGCACGCCGGCAGACACCTGCGGCACGTTCCGCAATGCGTTGTCGCCGGCTCGTCGGAATCCATGTCGAAGTCCAGAATCAGCTCTCCAATAAAGAACCAGTTTCCCAGTCTCCGTCCAATTAAATTCGTGTGCTTTCCGATCCAGCCGATGCCTGCGCGCATTGCCAGGTCTCGTTCGGTTACCGGCCCAGTATCGCAATATGCCTTCGCATGGCAGCCTGGCCTTTCCTCTTCGATGAATTTTGTTAGCTGCGCAAGGCGGCTCCACATAGTTTGGTGATAATCGTCAAACCTTGAATAGCGAGCGACTACGCCGGCGCCTTCGCTGGTTTCGACATCGCCGGTATAGTAGTTCATCGCGACAACAACGACAGACCGAACGCCGGACAATACCTCATTCAGATCTCCGCGTTTTGGCTCCTGTCGATGCAGATAGGACATCTCGCCTGCGTTACCGTTCGCCAGCCAATCTCGGTAACGATCGTGGTAGGATGGAACCAACGCAGATGAAACTCCGCACTCAGCAAATCCCAGTTCCTGAGCCTTCCGTTTGATCCTGATCTCGATTGGTTCCTTAGACGCGGGCGCATTCAGCGGCAGCACCATGACATCAGCTCCAGACAAAACGAAGTATTCGATGGTTCATCGTGTCCGAAACGTAGATGTCTCCACGTTCCGCTCCAGGTTCAAGTTTTGACTTCATCACTGGAGCAGCGGCAATTCCGCCTGGTTTTGCCAGGTGTCCGAGGCCGCGGCCAACGTTTTCCATTATCAAATCGATAACCCCCGTTTCTGGAGAGACGACTATCAGACGACCGTGCGAACGAATTCCGTCCGCGATCAATAGTCGTCCTCTTTCATCGAAGGCTAACGCATGCGGTTCGGTAAGACTCAGTTCTGGAAGCCGGTTACTAGGCGAAGGCGGACCACCATAAAAAGCTACGAATCTACCAGCAGGATCGAACTGTACAATTCGATGGGACAAGGTATCCGCGACAAAAACGTTTCCACGTCCGTCGCAAGCTACAGCTTGAGGGTTTGTGAGCAGCGGATGGATACCGCCAATCGCTCCCAGGACGCCAACATATCGTCCCTCTTTGTTGAACACCTGTACTCTGCCGTTTCCGGTGTCTGCAACATAGATCAGCCGGGTTCCCTGCGATATAATTATGCCGATCGGACTTCTAAATTCGCCTTGCCGGCTACCTTCGCGCCCAAAGACAAGCTCAAGAACACCGTCACAAGAAAACTTTTGAACTCGATGATTTCCTTGTTCAACGATGTAAAATGCCCGATCTTCATCAACAGCGACACCCATCGGGGCTAAAAACTGACCACGTCCAGTGCCTCGAGATCCCACGATCGCGACTCCGCCGTCGGGGGAAATCCGTTGCAGACGGTGATTGTAAGCGTCGGCAACAAAGACGACGCCGTTTTTGTCGACTGCTACTCCCGTAGGGTAGCTGAACGCGCCGGCAATGGTTCCGCGACTGCCGAAGACTTCCATCACCCTCAGAATTCGCCTGTGGTGGTGGATTACTTGTTCTAGACCGCCGGTCGAAACAGTCACGGAAGGTTCAGCGGGAGGTGCCGGCGGGTCAAAACGAACAAGGCCTTCTTCGATTTCCGCCGAGTGTTCCAACGCCGGATCGGAGTTTTGATCATTAAATTCAAGGAAATCAAAACGGTTGGATCTCATGAGTTGACTACTGGCCGGTAACTCACAAATTATACCTTGATGCACACGCAGCGACCTATAGTTGACGAACCAGGGGGAGTAAGTACCTATATTGATGGATGTTATGATACAATTACAATAGTTGTTTGTTCCACAGCCGATTAATCACGTTCGAGTTCAATTACCCAAGGAAACCTTTTGAAATGGCGCTAAAGCGAAAACGTCCAACTGATCAACTGGAAAACGATGATTCATTGACATCAGAACAACTTTCAGACAGTTCTGGACAAGATCTAGCTGCGTTTGCGAGTTACAGTGCTTCATCCAACGGAAAGCAAGACTGGGACCTCGATGCTTTTGCCCCGTATAAGCCTGCAGACAGTCGGACAGCTGACAACGGAACAGCATCGTCAGATGAAATTAAGGACACTCCCATAGTCGATCTAGACGCTCCATTAGCCAAAGATCAAAATCGAACGCTGATGAATTTTGAACCAACTTCTGATTTTGGATTACTCGAAGAGGCAGGCTTTGCGAGCGGGCTATCCGGCCTCCATGCTGCTCCTGTCGCTGATCCGGAAACAGCGGAAAGATTGGCAGCTCGCGAAAAGAAAAAACCGGCAAAACAGATCACGCCGAAGGATGCCGAACTTCTTGACAGTTCCGACGCCACGGATTGGTCAAAATACGCCGCTCCTATACCTCCGCCATTGGAACCGTCATTCGACGATACAATCGATGAACCCGTAGTGTTGGCTGCGGCGAAGCCGGTCGCCGCACCTCAGCCTTCTGAATTAATCGACGAACCATACGCCAACGAACCAGGGCGATTTTTTGTAAGGCTTGGAAAGTTCTCGGCGACATACGATCTGGATACTGACTCGATGGTGGTAGGACGATTGGATCCGGACGGCCATTCCCAACCGGAAATTACGATCGAATGGGATGACGCAATATCTCGCCGCCATGCCCGGGTCTTTCGAAATGGTGATGACGACTATATTGAAGACTTGGGCAGCACTAACGGCACCAAGGTCAACGGTATTGCGTTGTACCCAAACAGGCCGCAGGTTCTAGCGAATGGAGATCTCATCCACATCGGCTCTAGAACCGAGATTGGCTACTATAAGTAACAAATCAGCGTGCTGACTCCCACGCATCGGGTCTGTCACAACGTCGCGCCTCTCTATAGGCTGGCTGACCGTTCAAGCGAGATGGTCAGTCAGTTGATTTGGGGGACCCCGGTGTCGATCCAGGCCTCCAGCGGCGAGTACCTGGAGGTTGTCTCCGACGATACGTATTCTGGGTGGATCAGATCCGCCTTCGTCTCTCCCTTAAGTGACGATCAAGATTCAGCCGTTACCACCGTCGCGACTCTTTTTGGTGAGGTTTATAGCAAGCCAGATCCGGCGGCAGAGCTTCTGACCCGCTTGACCACATGTGCGAGGATTGTCCTGAGTCGGAAGGCGACGATCGACGGTTTCGTCCCAATTGACATGTCGGCCGGGATCGTCGGCTATATTCACGAAACGCAGATTAGCCTGAGCTACAGTTCGTGGCTCCCAATTCAAAAGTCGTCCAGAGTTCCCGCCGGCGATGAAAACAAACAGTTTCGTCGCGGGCTTGTTCGATCGCTGCAGCTGGACCGAGTAAAACACTCCAGCCTTTTGTTTATCGGCGTACCGTATCTCTGGGGTGGGACGACGCCCTACGGGCTCGACTGCTCAGGTTTCACACAATTGAGCTATAAAATCAGCGGAGTTCAGTTGTTTCGCGATGCACATCAACAGTTTGGCGACCGCAGATTTGAACCGGTCAACACACCCGAAGGCCTTACCTCATCTAATTTGCAGAGGTCGGACCTCATTTTCTTTAACTCCGATGTTCAGCAGCCAGGCCGCGTCACTCACGTCGGACTTGCGCTCGGTGACGGAAGATTTATTCATGCTGCGGGAAAGGGGAGGGGCACCATTATCACGCCCAACACAGATCGCGAGTTTACAGCAACTTTCATCGGCGCAAGAAGGCTGAAAAAGACTGGAAACCTGAGTATCGACAGTGCATGATTAGCTCCGAACTCCAATGTGTCGATCAATCCGTTTTAACCACGCGCTGCTTTCGATAGCTCTCGACAGCGAATGTGATTCGGTCCACCAGTGAAACCATATTAATGCCGCAACGAATACGAGTTGTGCGAAGATAGGGGTAAGTGCGGCCCACAGTAATCCGATCACCGCGCCGATTGCGTTAGCGCCGCAGTCACCGATCATTAGTAATCCTGCTCGGTCGAAGAGATAGAGACAAGCGGCAAACAAGAGTGGGAAAATAAATGCCGCGTAAGCCGGAAACTGAAAATGCGCGCATCCTGTCAGCAATCCAATGGCCCCCAGGACGATGCTGAATGACAGACTTCGCCCGGGTCTTGTGTCGGTCAAGTTAACCGCATTCGCAGTGAGCGCAATTAAAACGGCGGATAGAATGGCCAACTGCGGACTTTGCAAGTGTAAAGAAACGCCGGCCGCGAGCGCAGCAAGCGCGCCCCCAACCGCTTTAACAACGCCTGTGGTTACCTTTCCCTGGGTTATTAGCTTTGAAAAATGACCACGTAGGCCTCCAACAGACCGATCGCCGTAAAGATCGTCGGCGAGGCCTAGCAGACCGAAGCTTACGGCAGCAATAAACGCGGTTCTGAGCAGAGAAGATTCAGGACCTCTGCCGAAAGGCCACAAGCAGGCATAACCGGTTTCGACCGTGAGGACGAATGCCAGTCCGGCGCTGCTGGGAATAGAAGTTCCGCGAAAGTTAGGTGAGCGAAACGAAGCCGGATACTTCCGCACCAGCGCCAAGTACGAAAGAGTTCCGAATGCCGCGCAAACGCACCAAATAATCCATTCGGCAACCATTCGGCTTACGGAACCACTTGCAAATCGATCGGCGCTCGCCTAACAGCAATGCTAACCTGTTGAGCGACCGCCTCCGCAACACGAACGAATGCTTCGGCCTCTGCGCTGTCCGGTGAGATGACGACCGTTGGAGTGCCTTCGTCAGCTTCAGCACGAATTTGCGCATGCAGTGGTATTTCTCCAAGGAATGGAACTTCGAGCGCATCCGCTGCTTGATGCCCACCTCCATGAGAAAAGATATCATGTCGGCAGTTGCAAGTTGGGCACAGAAAGAACGACATGTTCTCGATTATGCCTAGAATAGGAACATCAAGCCGCCTGAACATCGAGATGGCCTTTACCGCAACTGAAGCTGCCGCATCTTGCGGAGTCATAACTACAACTGCGCCGGTCAATGGAATCGCCTGAGACAGTGTCAATTGTGCATCTCCGGTACCGGGAGGTAGGTCGACGATGAGATAGTCGATATCTCCCCACCGAACGTCTCTCAAGAACTGCTGAACCGCTTTGGAAACCATCGGGCCGCGCCAAATCACCGCTGAGGACGACGCTCTTTGTAAAAAGCCCATCGATATTACTTTGACGCCAAATCGCTCAATAGGGATTAGCTGCTCCTTCGCTTCATCGACTTCTACTTGTGCGTCTTCTATACCCATAATCAAAGGTATTGAAGGGCCGTAAATGTCAGCATCCATCAGTCCTACCGATGCGCCCATTTGGGCAAGTGCGCAGGCTAAGTTGGCAGCGACAGTGGACTTTCCGACGCCTCCTTTACCAGAAGCAACAGCGATAACTGTTTTTACTCCAGGCATCTCGATTTGCTGGACACCACGAGCCTGTGTCGCACGGACAGTTGCAGTCATTGTAATTGAAATAGTTCCGATGCCGGGAATACCGCCGAGCGCTTCGCGACAATCCTCCTCAATTTTTTCCTTTAGGGGACAGGCCGGAGTGGTCAAATCGACAGTGAATGACACGTCCGACCCGTCAATCTTGATCTCCTTGATCATACGGAGAGTGACGAGATCCTTGTGAAGGTCAGGGTCTTTGACCGTACGTAGGGCGTCAATTATTTGCTGTTCAGTAATCGCCATTTACTTACCATTAACTTTCTATAGCAATAGACCTGGTACTAACCAGGCTAAAGCGGAGCGATTAGAGTATACCTTCGCGCCAGGTTGCGATTTAATGCTGGGAACTGGTCACGCCCTAGACAACTTGAAACCGAGGTATGATACGCACAGAGGTTTCTATGCTCAGTAAGATCTTTCCAAACACACAGCACGCAACAAAAGCACCGACCAAGAATTCCGATTTGCTGACAAGCTGGAGAAAAATCGTCCTTCCGGCAGTTTCGGCGCCATTCTCGATGAGGAGCGTGCATGCGGCGTGCCGCCTCTTCAAAGAGGCCGGAGCAGAAGAGCTGCGTTTTCTCTATGTCGTGGAAGTTCCGCGTTCAGTAGCGCTGAAAGCGAGCATGCCTGTCGAGGACGGCATGGCTGAAGATGCGCTTGGCGCTGCGGTTTCGGCCGCGGCCGCATTCGGAGTCCATGCTCATACCGAGGTTCTCCACGTGAGGGAAGCAACCGATGGCATTGCAAAGTTCGTCGCCTCGCAGAATTTCGACTTGATCGTTCTTGGCGCACGGGCTGACGGACTTCGAGGGTTACCGTTGGATGTTTGCAGAGACCTGTACCAGAAGGTCGAGTGCGAGGTAATCCTGAATTACGTCGGCGCCGAGGCTTGACATCGGGTTAGGACGAGTCTCCGCCGCCCATAAATGACGATCCGCCGGAGCTGTTGTAATCCGATTGGTCGTAGCCAGATCCTAAGAATGATGCTCCGCCGGATGCATCGGCGGCGGGCTGATTGAACCCGTCTTGAAACGCATAGTTGTTCGCCTGCTGCTCGCCAGCAAAATACCCCTGATCGTAGCTGTTGTCGTATCCGATACTGTTCCAGCCTCCGAATCCGCCGAAGCCCGGCGAATAGCCATAGGGAGAGTACCATGAGCCGTAGTAATGCGGCTGGAAAAGTGACCCGAGCAGTTCAGCTCCGATAAACCCGGTGACTGCCCCTGATCCAAAGCCGCCCCAGCCTTGATTTTGGTATTGGTAGTAGTCGCGATAGGGATCGTAATTTTGATAATTGTACCAAGGAACCATTCTGCCGTTATCGTTGAACGCTCGCACGGATGGTATTCGTCCCATACGGATTTGATCTGCTTCCTCCGGTGTAGCCATCACCGTTCGGTTCTGCCCATTGATTTCCAAAGTCACAGGCACCAGGCCGGACAATGGTGCGGGCTGCGATGAAAAGAACGAGACGCCTCGCTGCTGCTCAGGTATTTGGCGGGCCTCAGCCGGCGATGAAGGCAAGTCCGGCGGCCGCACAGCTTCATCGCCAGGAATTTTGGACGCCCCTCCGGTAGCTCGATCAAGAAACTGTCTGCCTTTCGACAAGTCGGCATTGGCCTTGTCCAGGATAGACTGCGCCCGGTAGAGTTCGCTCATATCGGTGGCTTTAATCATGATCTTGTCGGCCTGCTCGAACTTCGCCTCCGCTGCCTGACGAAACGCCTTGACTTGATCTGTGTTTGCGTTATTTTTCGGCAGAACGTCCGCATAGTTGTCGATGTACTGGATGTTTTGCAGCACGTTGTCTCGAAGGGTGTTTAGTGGAATTCTAAATGCGTTCATTTCCGCTTTTTTACGACGCCCGGCGGCGTAGATCAGAATTCCACAGATTACCAACGCAACGAGGACGAATGTCATTACCATGTCCGGTATCCTTCGCTCCTTACTATCGATTTCGGATGTCGTAGCCGCAGAAAGGGCCGAGACGCCGGCAGTGATCTGGCCGCTGCCGATCTGGGCGACGTACTTTTGAGCAAGGCTGGTCTCCTCGGCAGAAGTGAGCGTACCGGCAGAAACTGCGACTCCGCCCGGGGTTCCATTCGCCTGTCTCTCTGCAACGAGGATCAACGCGCTGCTGCCAAGGTTCAAATAGTCATGAAGTGTCTGAGCATACTGTTCGGGTGTTCCGTCGCCTGCGGGCAGCGTATTGAGAATCGCTATTTTAACGTCCGTATGGTCGTCGTTCTCTGCCGCTTGTGCAAGCGTGGTAGCGTTAACATAGGGTTGAAGCGAAGGTTCGATATAGACATGCGAAGCTGAAAGGGCGATCGCGACGGGATCGGTACTGCCCGAAGCAGACGTTCCCTGGCTTTGTGAGCCGCCGCCTACCTTCGCTTCCATTTCCTCGAACTTCGCTGCAGAACTGGCGAACGATAGCGAAGGATCGACGCTGCTTGCGTGCTTGAAAGCAGCTAACGCATCACTATTGTCGTGTTCTTTCCTGTATGACAGCCCAAGCTTATAGTAGGCTTTCGCCTGTTCCACACCGGACGAAACACTAACGGCTTGTTGAAAGTCCTGAACCGCTGTCGCGAAGTCTCCCGATTTATAGGCGGCATTTCCATCAGCGAGCGGACTTGCAAATGAATCGACGGGAAGGAGAGCAAGAACGGATATTGCAACAAGAGAAGTTAATTTAGTCTTCAGGGCAAAAGTCGACGTACGATGTCCCATAAGACTAAATTATACCTTCGAGTCATGAGTCGGTAACTGACGGAGGTCTTTAACGACAAGCTGCAGGCTCTGTCGACCTTGATAATAATTAATCGAAGGACTGTAAGCTAACTCAACCAGGCCATTGTCCAGTCTACCGTCAACCCATTCTTGCGCCTTTCCCCAGGCGACGCACTCCGCTTGCCAGGCAGGTGTTTCAACCCCGGCATGTGCGACAATAAGTTTGAGATGCGACATGTCTTTCCCGATCTTACGCTGCGCAACAACTTTCATCGATTGGGAGGCAAGCACAGGAGCCGGATTACCAGCTCCAAAGGGCTCCAACTGTCCCCAGGAGTTGACCAGGTCCAGATCGAGACAGGTGGGATTGACAAAGGCATCTATGCGCATCTGGGGCAAAAAATCTGTTTCTTTCAAAATGCTCCCGGCATGCGCGACAAGGCGAGAGCAGAAGACATCCAAGTTTTCCATCGAGAGCGAGACTCCGGCCGCATAAGCGTGCCCACCGCAGCTCAGTAAGATATCTTTACAAGTGGAAATGGCATCGAATATATCCAGCGCCTGAATTGAACGGGCGCTTCCCTTCCCCCAGGTGCCATCGTCACTCACACTAATGACAATGGTTGGGCGGTGGAACTGCTCGACGAGCTTACCGGCAACGATACCGACGACGCCTGCATTCCAGTTCTTGCTGCTGACAACCAGAAACGGCTTCTGGGCTAATCCTTCGGTGACTACCTTAAGTACAGCCTCAGCCGTCACACGCTTCTGAGTACGCTGACGCTCCAAATTGCACTCGTTGAGCCGATTGACTAGCGTGGTCGCTTCAGACTCGTCGGTGGTCAGCATCAGGTCGAGGGCCAACGCAGCATCGTCGATTCTGCCAACAGCATTGATTCGAGGACCAATNNAGCTTTTTGGTGACGTCAATGCCGGCTCCGTACAGAAGAGTCCGCAGTCCCACTTTCTTTGTGGTTCTGAGGGCCTCCAAACCGAACGCGGCAAATATGCGGTTTTCGTCGATGAGGGGCATGACATCAGCGACGGTGCCACAAGCAACAAGGTCGACGAAATTCCTGATAAACGCCGTTTCCCACTCCGGTTTCAACAGGCGCGTAACCGCCTGCATCGTCTTAAAGGCGACGCCAACACCGGCGAGGTTCACAAACGGATATTGAGAATCGTGGCGCTGCGGGTTGACAACAGCATAAGCGTTAGGCAGGATTTCGCCTTGTTCATGGTGGTCGGTGACGATCACTGTCATGCTCAGGCTGTTGGCGTATTCAACCGCTTCACGGGCCTGAATGCCGCAGTCCGTTGTGACAATCAGACTTGCACCTTTGCTATTGGCCCATGCAATAGCTTCGGGCTTCAGGTCATATCCATCAATATGGCGGTGGGGGACATGGTAGATCACTTTGCCGCCGAGTTTTAAGAGACAGCGGACGTAAATTGCGGTAGATGTTACGCCGTCTACATCGTAGTCCCCGTGAACGAAGATCTGCTCGCCCTTCGTTACTGCATCGGCGATGCGCCTTGCCGCTTTGTCCATATCCGGGAGGAGAAATGGATCGTGTAAATCAGAGATGCGCGGATTCAGGAACTTCTCGGCTCGCTCTGCTGACAGTATTCCTCGGTTAACAAGGAGGCGAGCCGTTATCGGATGAAGACCCAAATCCCTGACAAGAAGAGCTTCCTCACTAATTTGACGGGGTGCTTCATTCCAAACTATATCCATGCTTTACTTTAGCATACGCGACCCGAGTAAGCGCGAAACTTGTATCGGAAAACGCTTTTGTTAAAAGCGCCTTCCGGATGAACTTCGCTTCTTAGGACGTTGATGTGTACCTGTCGCACCGTTACGCGTGGAAGCTCCGACCAATGGTTCTTCAGAACTCGACGGTCTCGGTGTGCTTGGAAATGACGGGCTCGATGGCGTCACGACGGCGGAGGCAATTCCCGGAGTAGAATTGGCTTCCGCCGCATCCGTCGCTCGTTTAGCCAGCCACATCTCCCAATCGACAAGGATAGGGGTTGCATTGAAGATAGAAGAGTACGTGCCGCTGATAATACCTACAAGAAGAGCCCAGTCGAGCAGCTTCGTTGACGGTTCACCAAATACAAGAAGCGCTACCAGGGTCAGAACAACCGTAAAGGACGTGTTGATCGATCGAGCGAAACTCTGCTGAATGGAGCGGTTGGCCAGGTTCTCGAACGATTCTGTCCGGCTGCGGTGGCGAAGGTTTTCCCTCAGCCGGTCGAAGATGACGATCGTATCGTGGACGGAAAAACCGACTACGGTCAGCAGCGCAGTGACGAACAAGCTGTCGATCTGCCAGTTGAGCAGAAATCCGAGGATGGAAAAGACGCCGATCAGGACAAGGACGTCATGTACTAGCGCTATGATCGCCGATGCGCCGAAGCGCAGACCAGCAACAAATCCTCCAATGGCAAATGCAGTCGCGAGGTACAGGACGATTAAAATTGAGGCAATCAGAACTGCTTGGAAAGCTCCCCATTTTAACTCACTGCTGATTGTAGGGCCGACAAGAGAATGAGACTGAAGCTTGTACTGAGGATCGATCGAATCGACGACGTCTTCAACCTTCATGTAGGCGTTCTGCTGTCGGTTTTTGACGCTGATATAGGCTATCTCCTGGCTTCCGTTTGCGGCGATCTGTACCAGATTATCTCCAAAGCCGGAAGCGGAGAGGCTCTTTTCAATTTCAGTGCGTGGAACGGAATGACTGAGCACGACGGCTACCTGTGTCCCGCCGGTAAATTCGATGCTTTGTTTGAGTCCCCCCGCTGCAAAGGCAATGATTCCCGGAATGATAATCGCCAGGGAGATGAGGTAGAAGACCCTGCGGTTCTTAACCGCATTGAACTTCGGCTCCCACTGCCGGCCCAAACCGAAGAGCGCGAGATTCTTTCCAGCCCCGGTCGCCACGAGTACATACAGGAGTGTCCTGGTGACAGTGATGGCGGTAAAGAGAGAGATCAGAACACCGATCCCGAGTGTCAGAGCAAATCCCTTGACGCTAGACGTTCCCATTGAGAACAGGATCATACAGGTGATCAGTGTACAGATGTTTGAGTCACGGATCGCTGTGAAGGCACGGCTAAACCCGGCGTCAATAGCGGCCTTGAGTGATTTGCCGTTCCTGAGCTCTTCCTTGAGGCGTTCGAAAATAAGTATGTTGGCGTCAACCGCCATACCGACAGAAAGGATGAAGCCGGCAATACCCGGCAGAGTTAAAGTCACATACGGCAAGCCGAGCCAGCCAATAGCGCCCTTGAACACGGCAAGTGTGAAGAGAGCGTAAATGACCAATGCTACGTCGGCCAGAAGACCCGGCAGCAAGTAGTAGCCGGCCATAAAGACAAGAACCGCTCCAAGCCCGATTGCTCCCGCGATCAGACTCGATTTTACGGCCGACTTACCAAGAGTCGCTTCGACGCTCTCTACTTCGATAATCTTTAATGGGACCGGTAAGGCGCCGGCATTAAGGAAGTTTGCGAGGGTTTGTGCTTCTTTTACATTAGCAAAACCACCGGAGATCTCGCACTTGCCGTCAAAGATGCCTTCGCTGATATTTGCGCACGACAACACACGTCCGTCCAGCAAAATCGCCATCAGTTCGTGGACGTGAGCGCCGCTGAAATCGGCGAGCTTCGTTTGGCCCTCAGCAGTAGTAGTCAAGTCGACTACTGGCTCAGTATTAGCGCCGCCCAGCCCAGCAGTAGTATTCGATGTAATATCGGCTCCGGTCATGATGACCGGAGAGTCATCGATGAGCGCGTTGAAATCACTCAGCTCCTGGCCCAGGGCATCCATTTGGGCGATTTGACTTGCGGAAAGATAAAGGGTTTGGCCTTGCGGTGCAAAAGGAACGAGCGTTGGTGGAATAGTTGCAGCGACTGTGCTCGGGCGCTGAGCGCTGTTGGCCAAGATGCCTTGAAAATCAGCGATGATTTGTGCCTGATCTCGGAAGGTTCGTCCCGTTTCGTGGTCGACGAACGTACTGTTTTGATGGCCATCCTTATCAATTGAGCTGGACTCGGAATAGCGGGCATCCGGGTCGCGCTGGCTTTGAACATCTTTGAAATACCGAAACTCCAGCTGCGCAGTTGCTTCAAGCTGGTTGATAATCTGGTCCTTATTCTTGATGTTGGGAAGTTCGACGATTAGTTGATCAGGCGGCTTAGGCTGGATTGTTGGTTCGGCAACTCCGAATGCATCAATCCTGTTCGTTACAACTTTCTGAATTGTCGGCAGATCTACCGTCTGCCCAGGTTTAGGCGCTGCCTGCAAGACGGCTCGGACGCCGCCGTTAATGTCCAAACCCAGATGAAATGGCTTCTCCGCCACATAGTAGATCGATATACCGATGAGTACTGCTGTAACCAGCAGCCAGTACAATTCTTTAGGAACGTTTCTTCTCAACAAAATACTCCCCGTCGCTGCCAGTTTAATCACGCCCAAGTGACTTAAACGGTGCGATACTGCGCGAAAACCGTCATGAAACAAAAAATGATCATATCATTATGGACGGCGACCCCTTATTTGTCAACAAAATGTTGATGTCGTGAGGCTTTCACCAATAAACAGGTATACGGCTGTTGTCCACTCATTAACGCCCGCTCAATCGACAACTTGCGAACGCATTTAAGAATGGCGACAGTTCAATGTGTTTTGTGGCACAACTAAATCTCTGTGCCGAAGGTACGACGGTACTGCCGATCGTAGGTCTGATTCGATTAGTGCCTCAAAACGCTGGGCGGATGGCCGCCCGCTCATCGCCATGACTTTGAGGAAACTTTCATCATTCTTGAACGCAAGATTGAGGCCGCTTTTCGTGAGGCAACTCCTCCTCCTAAACTTGACGCTGCTTCCGAAAAGGAATTTATCGCGAAAGCAATTTTATTAACGCCTCAATACCAGACAGAACTTTTGCCGCCTTCATAGCCGATTCTTGAGGCGTTGGTGTCGTCATTGATAAGGGCCGAGGATACGTCTCGAATTGTGCCGGCCTCCGCGAGAAAACGCGAACGTCTATTACGATTCGCGAAATATAAGACATGTTTCACTCGATCGAGCGTTGACATAGTTTCGGTCGTTGGCGTATAGTTGTATCATGGCTATGTACGGACGGATGTTTTCCGTTGGCAGAAATAAAGATTACGACCACGGTTTACGTTTGTTCGATCAGGGGCTGTATGAAGCAGCGATACTTGAATTAGAAAAAGTCATTGCCTTGCCTGACGATCAAGATGCGATGCTCGTAAAGCTGGCCAATTTTTATCTCGCAGAATCTTGGTCGTTTTTGGGAAGTTATGCCCTTGGTCAACGGCTCTTGACTCGCGCCGCTTCCTGCTTTGAAGAAGCCCTTAAGCGTAATCCCGGTTACGCCGATTTACATTACAAGCTTTCTACAGTGTACTTGCAGCAAGACAAACCGTCCGAGGCTGATGCTGAAGTAGATCTCGCGTTGGAGATCAATCCGCGTTTCGCTAAAGCGCTCATTCAGTCCGGCGTCTGCAAATATAAACTTGGGGAGCCGGCGAAGGCGATTGAAGCGATCGCCAAAGGTGTCCAATGCGACATTTCGATGAACATTGAAGTAAGCAGACAGGGGTTTACGGCGCATCGATTAGGGCACTTCGACCTGGCGCAGC
>PLAD01000028.1 GCA_003134215.1 Armatimonadota bacterium | reverse complement strand
CATAGCTGCCGTTCAGACCTGAATCACCGCCGGTAAATCCGCTCACCGTGTAGACCGGAGGCGTCGTCGCCGTCTCCACCTGCCATTCGTAAATCTGCCCATTCGGCTCCGAATGAGTGCCATAGAACGGAGAAGCCGTGACCACGTTCGACGAGTCCGAAACAGCGACCGCATCGGGAACAAGCGCCGTCTGCGGGGTGAACCCGTTCAGAACCTGCCACGACCCATCCCCCCGCAAAAACGTCGTCGACCCCGCCGTTCCCGAAGCAGAAATCTTCGCAACAGTCACCGACCCATTGTAAATCAGCGCCCCATTAATCCCCTGAGCATCCGCCGAAACAACAAAAAAGACCACCCCCAGGATGGCCAAAAGCACAGCAATGAGTATTTTCTTCATAATTACTCCCAACAAAAAAGCCCCTCCCAAAGGAAAGGCAATGAATGTGTAAGCTGTTGTGGACCGAAATGGCGCTGCTTTCGCCTAAATAGAGACATCATACGAACTGGCACGCCAGATGTTGATTGCTATTTGTTTGAGGTGTTTTTTTGTTCTGAAAGCAATGCGTGCAGACGGTCTTGTCTCTCTTTTCTTTGAGACTGAGTTCCTAGAACAAATACGCCAGCAAGACCGACTATGTCAAAGATAGAGGTGGCGCTTCCCTCTACCGGATGGCCCATCTTTGCAAACTCGTACGCCACCCAGAACCCTGCAATGACGACAAGACCACCAACCCCGACGCCAAGGTATGATCGCACATTGTTATGGTGAAGTGCACTCGTTTCTAGTGAAAACCTATGATGTGCCTGTTCTTCTATAAGTGTCTGACCGCGCTCATGAACGGTTAAAAGTCGGTCTGCTGCGCCAGGTAGAACGGACTCGTACCTTGCGAGCTCGTCCGCCGAAGGAATTGGCCCTGACGACATTCGAATCTCTGCTTGCTGCAAAGTTAGAGAAGGGATTTGATTTGGCCTGTGTTGGACCGGACGTGATGATCTCCGTGCGGACAACTGCCGTCCGTTTCGCCTACTCCGCGCCGACATTCATTAGTTCTGCGCGAAGTTTTTTTCTGGCTTCTTGTATATCGCGCCGAACGGCGAGTATGTCCGCCTTGAATGCAAGCCTGTCGGCCTGGGCACGGTCAAGGGATGAGTTATACTCGTTTAACGTGCCGCCAATATCGGCAATTCGTGCAAAACCTTCAAAGAATGAAGGCTGCGCAAACAAAAATGTAGTGAAATCTGTCATTAGGTTGAAACCCTACTAGTGTTTCTGACGGAACAGTATACCCAAGAAGTACCCCCTATCCGCAATACCCAAATCATCGGCAATATGCGCGACCTGGTTTAGTTTAAGCCTTGACAGTCACTCCGCATGGGTCTTTCGACTTCGCTCAAGACGACCAGTTTATAAGACTTTCCTGTCACTAACACAAGGCCAGATTTCACCACGCGTCGTTCGCAACCCTCGCAACTTGGTCGAAACGACAATTTCAGCAGCTTGGCTCGCCCATATTCACTGCCTTCCCCCGCTTGCGGGAGAAGGTGCCCGAAGGGCGGATGAGGGCTCTCACAGGGCGGATGAGGGCTCCTAATAACCGTAATCCACAATCACGCCCTTGAACTCCGAAATCGTGTAACTTCCGCCGTCGAGGCCGGTCCATGCTCCTGCTGTTCCGATCGTCAGCGTTGTGCCAGACACGCTGTAGGCCGACTTTGGCAGACGGGCGTTGTCCACGAATACCAGCAGCGGGGCCGACGATGCCGGGGTATGAGTCAGGGTGAACGAATAGGCCGACAAATAGCTGCCGGAGTTGTTGTAGGTGTCCTGAAATGGCGTCGCCGGCGTATACGTCCCGGTCAAGGTGAATTGGTACGTCCACGTTCCGCTCACCAACTGATAGAAGTAAGCATTCGCCGAGTTGATATAACAGTCGCCGTTCTGCTGCCCCGAGATCGTCCCCGGCGCTCCCGATGCGACATAGATCAGTGATCCACGGGTGCCAGGAACCCCTTCCACAATCTCCGTCCAATAAGTCGGCGAAGTATCCGGCTCTTCCCCGGTATTGCCGTCGATACAGATATAGACTGCGTTGTTGAACGTGACAAGTTGATTGACCGTGTAGGCGGTACCGCCGGCCCATGCCCCTTGAAAGCTCCAGCCAACCCCGCCGAGCAGAGTTTCCACCTGCCCCAGGTTCACGGCATCCGAACCTGCCGTCCCATTCGCGACATTATTGACCTGGTTCGACCCCAGGTTCAACGCCGCCGCCATCGTCACCGATCCATCGGACAGGACGATCTGGGTGTAGCTTGCAATCTTGTCGAGTGCAATCGCCGCCGACGGGCTGATATTGGCGTCGACAATCGTCTCCGAAAGGATCTGCTCCGCCCCATTAATCTGTATATCAGCCATAAAATAAACTCAGATCCGGCGAGAAACAAAATCCCATGTCCGAAGGACACCTGCGACCGGAATTAATACAGAAACCCAGCCGCCAGCGTATCCGTCGACGACGGCGCTGTTCCGAAGGTCAGGGTCGTGCCCGAAATGCTGTACAGCGTTGGGTCGATGAGCAGCCCATTCTTAAAGATCGTCACATCGCTCACCGGCGTCTGCGTCAAAGTAAACGTCGTCGATGTCGATCCCGAAGGCTGAGAAACATTCGCCTTCGCCGGAGCAAGCCGCCGCGTCCCCGTCGGAGCAGGCCCAGGAATCACCGTCCGCCCGGTCGTCACAATCGACGATATCCCGCTGCCCGTACTCACTACCGTTCCCAAAAACGCGCCGGGAGCCGCAGGCGATGTTCCATGTGCAACCGGAGTCAACACCCCGGCATCCTGCCCGTTCGTTCCAGGATAACTGCCGGCGACTGGGGCCGTGCCGGAGTAGCTGAACACCGGCTGACAAAGGTACAGGTCGAATGTCCCTGCCGCGAGTGTAATATTCCCGCCGGCGTAAGCGACGACATGGCCCGCGATGGCAACTCACGACGAGACCGCAACTTCCGCACCGGACGGGTTGGTGAGTGCCAGGCCGGAAACAACGCCGTTTCCGATGACCTCCTCGATCACCGCGTCCAGTGCTGCAAATGAATTACCCATCGAAGTGCAGTCTAAAATCTGCCCCGACCCCTGAGCCCAAAGTCCCATTACCTAAATTCCTCTCAAACAAAAAGTCATTGCGATTGAAGCAGCCAGATTTCTCCACGCGTCGCCCATATTCACTGCCTTCCCCCGCTTGCGGGAGAAGGTGTCGCGCAGCGACGGATGAGGGCTCTAATGAGGGCTCTCATGAGGGCTCTTAACTCGGATTTTGCGTTCCGCCCGTTGCGCCGCTTGGCGGGCTTGCCATATTCGTCAAACTCGCAACCAGATCGCCATTCTGATCATAGAAGTTGCTGCCGTTGTCGGTGCTTGAGTACTTGTTCACCCCGCACACCAGGACAATCGTATTTGGGTCGAACACCATAATACTGATCGCGCCGCCGGATGGCTGGTTGAGATAGACGACATTCTCCCAAACCGTCCCACTGATCGTCGCCGTCGATGCCGTCACAAACGGCAGCGAGTTTCCCGCGCTGTCTCGGCGACGGATAACTGCAACTTGCGGCAGCGCCCCTGGGTCGGTCGATGGCGCCGGCGCGCTCATGTAGTCGAGTCCGTCATTGCGCAGCGACATACAGTAGTACTGCCCACCGGTTGCTTTGTCGTAGGCGCAGGTGACCAAACCACCGGAATTATTGAACAGCACCGTCTCCGCTCCTAACGTGTTGTACTGGTCGGTCGACACCGCGACAACCCATTTGTTGTCGCTGCGACGATACACCGCGAGCAGTTCGCTTTCGTTCACCGCCGGCTGCGGAAACGCTGCCTGAATAGAGGCGCCGCCGCGCGTCGGATAGACCACGCTCGATACCGCAAACGGCGAATACCCATTACAAAGGGTAGCCTGGAGTCGCCCGGTGCTGTCCGTCCCCAGAAGCCAGATTGCATTCCTCGGGTCGCTGTACGCCGCCGATTCATCGATCAACGATCGCAAGCAGAAAGCGCCGAGTGTCCGCCGAGACAGCGAAGGCGGAAACGCCGTCGCGATCGGCAAGCTCTCGCCGGCCCTGATCGGAACATAGGCCGTAATGAGTCGCCCCGAGGCAACCGACTGCCCTCGCGCCAGTCCCTCATCGAACGAAACAAACACGCCGTCAATCTCATTCTCGACCGATTCATCCACTCCAGACTGTGTGGGAACAGGTCCTGTCATCCGAATAAATCCCACCGAGTCCGGGCTGAGCGCTGTCGGGCCAAAATCATCGGTCGCCGTCGGCACACCGCCGACCAGCTTCGCCGATTGCACCGTCACCGGTGCCGTCCATGTTCCAACAAGGGAATCTGAAAGCGCGATCAGCCCCACTTCCGCCGTATCGGAAAGCAAATAATCATCGCCCGAGATCACCCCGACATTCGCCCACGGACAAGAGTTCGAATACGTCGTACACCGCGCCGCAATCGGAACCGTGAGAGATCCGCCGAGCTTAATCACCTTCGCGGTAAATTGCGATGGAACCGGTAAAAATGCCGTTGGTTCGGCAGTGTCGTCCGGTACATTGGTATAGAGCGGGTTCCAGACCCACGAGTATCCATTCCCGATCGCCGAAAGCGCCGCCAGCATCAACTGCCAATCCCACACCGAGTTGTCGCCGTCCATAAACGCGACTCCCGGAAGCGGGTTCTGATAAACCGGAACATCGTCCGCCTCTGTCACCGACGGCGGCACTGTGCGAATACTCACTGCCGCCTTTCCATCTCGCACCACCGAGATCAACGTCCCATTGCTTGCCGTAGAAGCCTCCACCGTCGCCGGCTGATTATTAGGAACCACCGGTAAATTGTCATACGAAAGCAAGTTGATCGAAAGCCGCCCCTCCTGCACTTCGATCAACTGAAAGTTCGAAAGAGTGATATTCGCTGTCGAGAGAATCTTCGCTTCCGAGACGTCGACCGTCACCACCAGCGTCGCCGTGTCCAGTACTCCGTAGTTAGCTGTCACACCGTCGTCGCCGGCGGTCCATTCTTCGCCGGGGGCTCCGGCACAGGGGTTTACTCGAAACACTCCGACTCCCAGCGGATCGGGCAGGTCGATATCTCCGGCGCCGCCCGATGTCGTCCACCATTTCCCGCTGCCCTGGACCGGGTGCGCAATATCCACCGTCAGTGTCTGCCCCGCCGTTCCCTGCTCGGTGACCGCGACTTCATACCAGATCCCATAGCTCGGCGATCCCTCCAGAGCGCTCGAACACAGGTCGGTGCTCAGCTTCGTCGTCGGAACGACCCCGAGCAAGATCTTCGGCAGAGGCAATGCCCCGGAGAACCCGTTCACCCTCGCCGTCAGCTTGAGAAATCGAAAACCGCCCCAGTTCGACACATCTGCAAGCGCCGATGAATACACCACGCCGCTTCCCGCCGCTGCGGTGAGCTTCGGCAGAGCGGGGAATGCTCCTGCAGGAGAGCTGGTGCAGACCAGGCTTCCCATCGGCACACTGGGACTGTTCAGCGCCAGGCCAAACGTTCCGGCGTCTCCGGTCGAAATCCCGGCGTAGTACGTCTCCACCGGCTGCCCGTCATCCCCCGGCCAGAGCGTCGGCGCATAGGTGTAGATTCCTTCGATCACGCCGCCGGGTCCGTCGTATCCATACTTGCCGACGACTGTCGATGTGTTATAGCTGCCCTGCACTTCCGCGCCGGGAACCTGCAGTCGATTGATCCCGGCTACGGTCTGGAAGTCGATCAGATCTCCGTTGTTGTTGATCACCGGAAGAAGCTGAGAGCCGATCAGCTTCAGCATCGACGGCCCTGTGTTTGGCGTGAACGAGTTATCGAGATCGATCGTTACATTGGGGTTGACACTGTTGACAAAGAACCCGACATTGTAAAGCGCGGCATCTCCCTGCGGAAAGCCCTCACCGCCGGCGGCGTCAAAGCCGGCCTGCGTGTAGGAATAGGTGAGTGACGACGGCAGCGCATATTCGCCGGGGTACTCAGCGCCGGGAGGAACCGCCGACCAGGCTCCGCCGCCTTCCACATTGTAAGTCCATCCGGCAAACGGTTCCGAAATAATCAGCGTGATCCTTCGCGTGACCTGACTATCCGCGATCGTCGCCCCGGAGTCGCCCACCGAGATCGTTCGCACCGTATCGACAACCAGCGAATACTGCCAGCGCGCATAGTACGGCGTCACACCGTAAGAATCGAGACCGGGCGGCAGCCACTGACCGCCTTGCACTCCCGGAGCGCCGTAGGCATCCGCCAGCGCAAAGCCGTATAGTCCCATCCAGCTCCACGAAGGAAACTGAACCGCCGATCCCGCCGCCCCTCCGGTCGGAACATGCAGCGAAGGCAAAGAAGTAGGCGCCCCCGAAACCGGCGCCGATATATCCAAAACATAGATATCGGTCCGTAGAGTAACCGTAGTCGGCGATGTGTAACTCGTCACCGCAGCGCAGCCCCCTGAGAGAAGCCGACGATATCGGTCATCGCATACGCATTCCCCGTCGAGTCAGTTATCGATGTCACGGTGTCGCCGGTATTTGGTGATTTTCTTCCTGTAACGGACTGCGTCGCGCCCACGGCGAAGTCGGTTTGGCAATCCCGCGTGGTCACAAACTGGACCACGACTCTAGCCTTCGGGTTTGAAAGCCGATTCGTACCCTTCAATGCCTCGATCAACCGTGTGATTTGCGGTTGTGATTCCAAAATCAAACTCCCTTCAAAACGCTAATCACGGTTCGTCGAATGCGAGGTTCGCTCAGTTCCGCCTCGATCGATTCCACCGCCCCGTTCCAGTAACCGGCCACCGTCAGCTCTGCTCCGATCCCAAGCTGCGGGTAATAGTCGGGAAGTACAAAAGTTAGGTGTGTACGCGCTTGGGTGAGATTACTAAACAAAATAGCGCATATTGCATTGGCCGATGCCTGCGTATTGATTGACTGTGAAATCAGGATGTACGTGCGCACCTCGCCGACATAGTTATCTGCGATTGGGTTCGAAATACTGCCCTCGTCACGTGCCCAGGCGATCAGAATATTGCCTGAGTCGTCGACACCGGCGACAATTATGTTATTCGCCGCCAACTCTTCGAGCGACTGCCGCGGCGCCGGCCTAGATAGCGCACTCAGTGCCGCCAGGCCCTGGTTAGGCAACGTCGACACCGGCAGCAGGCTTGTCCCGTCGGCATAGGTGGAAGTCATATTAACCGTCGGCGAGCCCTGCTCGGCGTAGAGCGTCTCGGCATAGTAGTTCGGCGCCGTCCAGTACCAACTGGAATTTGTCGCGCCTACCGTCAGAAAATCGTCCAGCACCCAACCCGTATAGTTGGACAGCGTCGCCAGAAATTCTTCCGCATTCGTCCCAAGCGCCGGAGTGAAGAGCGGCTCATCACCGGGAGTCGCTTCAGGCAGCG
>PLAD01000359.1 GCA_003134215.1 Armatimonadota bacterium | reverse complement strand
CAGTCATGGCGCCGGTCGATTATGTCAAGCTTCTTGGAGCTGCCTACTCGCTCGATAAAGACGGTACGCTTTACATAACCACTGCGACGGGACGCACTTTTGCTACAGTTTTCCAAAACATCAATGATCGCTACATGGTACCGCTGCAATCGACTGCTCTCGCATTGGGGGCGGCCACCAGTTGGTCACCAAGCAGCCAAACCTTCACCTTACTAGCGAAGCTTGAAATGGCGCAGGTCGCCGACGATAAACTCAATATTGCGACATCCTATCCCGTTTACTACAAGAGTCAGCTAATCGATAACCCTCCACGATTAGTTGTCGATGTTTACGGAGCTAACCTGGACTGTCCGCCGGCGACAATTCCGTCAAACAGTTCCTTGGTCAACGATATTCGCAGCGGGCAGATGGATGCTCAAACTGTTCGCCTTGTTCTCGACTTGCCGCATCCAGTCCACTATCAGGTGGCATCGACACTTCAGACCAACGATATTCAGCTTGCACTAAACACATCGCAGACAAATGTGCAGCCCGCGCCTTCTTACAGCGACCAACCTCCTTCCACCGAAGTCGCCGCCAACGACGACTCGACGAACGCGGTTCCATCGAAATCGCAGATGATTCCTCTCCCGCAACTCTCGGACACGGCGTCGACACAAAACAATACAACGGCGCCGAGCACGAAAATAGTCGATGTAGAGTATAAGTCGACCGCGCCAAATATCTATCAGGTTGTAGTAACAACCGCGGGCCCGACTGATTCGGCCTCGAATGCCTATCGCCTGTTTGCCCTCGACCATCCAAATCGGCTGGCATTCGATGTTGCCAATTCGGTGCTGTCGCTTGCAGATGCGGCGACGGATACGTTAAACTCGATTATTCCGCAAAATAACCCGCTGTTCCACTCAATCAGATGGGGGATGGTGGAAGGCAGCGCTGCATCCAACGGCCGAGTCGTGCTCGACCTACTGCAGCCCGTAGTGACCAAAGTCGATACGGCAACGCTGCCGGACGGCAGCGGAGTGCAGTACACGATCACGGTGGAATCCAGCTCGGCCGCCTATGTCGCGGGCGGAAGCAGCGGTAACTCGATTGCCGGAAAGATCGTTGTCGTCGATGCAGGTCACGGTGGTAAAGACACCGGTGCGCCCGGCGCCGGCGGTATTTATGAGAAGAACTTCACGCTGGCGATTGCTAAACTGGTGCGCGATGCTCTGGTTGCGGCAGGGGCGACTCCGATCATGACTCGGTCGGACGATACATTCATTCCGCTCAGCGACCGCTCGCAGATGGGAATAGATGCACACGCAGATTACTTTATCAGTATTCACTGTGACAGCAGTGGAGAACAGAACTCTCACTCCGGAGACACGGTATACTATCACGGCGACGATGCTACTTGTCGAGCGCTCGCGCGGTCGATTGCAAGCAGGTTAGGTCAACTTGATATTGCTATTCAGTCGGACGGCGTTAAATCGGACTATGTTCGCTTTCCCGGCGTCGGCTTTTCGGTGTTGCGCAAGAGTCCGGAACCTGCAGTGCTGTGCGAGTGTGGTTATGTGAACGATGACAGCGATGCCAAATGCCTTGAAGACCCGGCTTCGTTATCTCAGATAGCAACCGCAATCGTTGCAGGTCTCAGAGATTTTGTTTCGAACCAGTAGGATAATTTAATGCGTGCACGTGCACCGAAGCACCTTTCCGCGTCTGCTTTCGCGGCCCTGATAACATGTGCGGCATTGGTAACAGCCGGCTGTTCCCACGATACGGCGACCCCGCCAGTTCCTGTGACAACTGCGCCTTCATCGGCTCCCATGCCGTTCGACGGCCATGTGACCATCTATAAAGTCGCCGCTCCTAACGAAGAAGCGTCGGCCGATGCTAACGATCTTGTCCCGGTGCCGATCTCGATCGATGCAGCCAGCAAAGATCCAGCTCGCCTGGCGATCGAGGCGCTAATCAGTTGTAAAGGCAGCCCGATACCTCCCGGTACCAAGCTGCTGCAGATTACGATCGACCAGCCATCGGGCCTTGCGACTCTCAATTTTTCTAGCGAGTTCAAAGACAACTTTCCTGGCGGCGACACTCGCGAGGCTCAGGTTCTAAACTCGATCCTTGAGACAATGGGGCAGTTTGCCACCGTACAGAACGTACAGTTTCTGGTCGCCGGCCAGAAGATAGGTTCGCTTGGCGGGACACAGGACATCTCCACCCCCCTGCCGATAATCAAATTCACCAAGGAAGCTGCCGTAGGCACTTAGTTACGAAGGACATCAAAATTAGCAGCCATTTCGATATTAGCCCAGCCGCACCAATCGGCGTCTTTGATTCCGGGGTGGGGGGACTGTCCGTACTTAAACAGATCCAATCAACCTTGCCGCATGAGTCGGTCATTTACTACGGCGACACCGCCCATGTTCCTTACGGAGGGCGCCCATTACACGAGGTTCGAGACTTCGCACTTAACATCTGCCGGTTCCTCGCCTCCGGCGGTGTCAAAATGATCGTAATGGCCTGCAATATCTCGTCAGCGGTGGCAATAGACGAAGCACGAAAGATACTCCCGAACATTCCTATTCTTGGGGTTATAGAACCGGGCGTTGCGGCCGCACTCGCGACCGGCGCTACTAATATCGGTGTACTCGCTACACTGGGAACAGTATCAAGTGGAGCGTACTCCCGAGTTATCCATCGACTGTCCCCAAACGCCGCCGTCACCGAAGAAGCCTGCCCGGAGTTTGTTCCAATCGTAGAGGCGGAAAAAACCGAGACGAGCGAGGCCTTCGCGGAATCGAAGACACATCTTTCGCCCCTTGCCGACACGAAGTCGGCGGCGATCATACTCGGCTGCACCCACTATCCGTTTCTGCTGCCGGCTCTTTCTGCCGCCGCGGAAAAGCTGTTCGCTACTGACCGTCAACCGATATTCATCGATCCAGCAATCGAAACGGCCAACGCGATCAAGACAATTCTTTCCAGGACCGATCTGCTGAACTCCAGTCAGAACGAGGGCCGTACCACCTACTATGTCAGCGGGCCCACCGGTCAGTTCGAAAAGAACGGTTCGTTCTTTTTAGGAAAGCAAATTGAGTCGGTCGAACAGGCCATTCTGAGCTGACTACCGACAGCCCCCATCTCCCTGGTGCCCTGCACGACTGTCGCCTCGATCCCCTGCATCGAATTTATTCGACTTACACATCTCGCAACCGACTAAAAAGTCACCCATGGTTCTAAACGAAGAATGTGTGGCACCCGGAATATTGATAATCAACATATTTACGTAAACAAACATATGTACTATTATACACAAAACAACGAACTATGCGCAGGCGCGAAAACTGTGGGAAACTCGCACTCCTCTTAGAGGCTTTCGCGCCGTCAAGGCAGCGTTCTCG
>PLAD01000189.1 GCA_003134215.1 Armatimonadota bacterium | reverse complement strand
GATCGGCAATTTTTATGAAAAGAGCGCCTTCCAATTCTTCGACAGCAATCCCCAGAATATTGGCGGCCTTTATCGATTGCAATAGCCCGGGGAGCAAAGCGCGAGCTACCGGCGTATCGAAGTCAACCAAATCTCCAACTCCTACCAGGACCTCGCCCTTTAGTGGGAGCCGTCTTATACGGCGAATCAGCGCCCGAGTGCTTACGGTCAGTCCAGGTGAATAGCCATTCGCCATTGTGTAATTACCGCTATCCTGTCACTACCGCAAAAATTGGTATCCGTCCTACTTAGTCGATCGAATGCATTGTGCTACATAAAGGTAGACGAGGATTCCTGAAATAGACATTACGGACAACGAGGTTTCGAGGAGTTCACGGAACTCAGACTCGGTAAATCTATAATACGGTATACCGCCTTCATGTTCACCCGATTTGTCATTCGTCCACTTTGAGTGCTGATATCCGGACACTACAACTGTATTTCCCGGTCGAACGGTTCTCGCGACTTCTGAAACAGCTCTTTCTCGCAGAACGTGAGTCGGTACGTGTTCAAGAACCTGGCACGATACAGCTCGGTCGAACAATTCCGATTTTAGCGGGATATGACAGATATCAGCTTGTATGAGATCGACATTCTGTATTCCGGCGGCTTGTAGTTTGATTTCATTTTGCTGCAGCGACTTCGATGAAAAGTCGATGGAAATAAGATGTCTCACCAATGCAGCAAATCTCGTTGTCATTCTGCCAGTGCCACAGCCGGCCTCGAGCATTGTAAAAGTTGGATTAATATCGAGTAGGTGTACGACTAGCGGAATTTCCACCATACTGAAGAGCGTAAGTGGAATGTTACCATCGTATTCATCAACTTGATCATCACGGGCAATCATCTCCTGCATTTGAGCCGCGGCTAAATGTCTTGGTAGAAGATTCGGAATTCGCCTCTGAACTGTGAAGATCCGTCGACAGCCGATACACTCCAGCACACCGTTTATCACGATGTCGGCCTGCGTGCCGTCGTTAGAAGCTAACTCAATGTCGCAACGGCAGTCCGGACAAGCCAGTAGTGACAGTAATGAAACCCGCACGGGTCATGATAGCACAGTTCGCTTGAAGTTAAATCCTCTGGCTGATAATCAACGGTTTTTCACTCCCGCCATCAATAGCTTCGCACTATGGCAATGACAAATCGCTACTGCGAGAGCGTCCGCCGCATCGTCGGGTTTGACGTCTTCCTTCAGAGACAGCAACCGCTTCACCATCCACTGCACTTGTACTTTGTCGGCTCCGCCAGTTCCAGTCACTGCTTTTTTGACTTGCGGAGGCGTATATTCTTGCCACGGCAGGTTCTTCTGCGCGACAGCCAACAAAATAACGCCAATAGTACGGCCGACCGACAGAGCGGTCGTTTCGTTCTTGTTAAAAAACAACCTCTCCGTCGCTATCGTATCCGGCTGATAAGTGTCAATCAGCTTAAGTGTCTCTTGATATATTTTCTGAATGCGGGTCGGGGGCTCAATACCTGCCTTGGTCGTAATGACGCCGTGCGCAATTGCGATGAGCTTACCCCCGGCTGCTTCCTCCACCACGCCGTAGCCTGTCGTTGCCGTTCCAGGGTCAAAGGCTAGTACGATCAAGAAACCACAACTGTTCGACCGATGCGAGCGGATTCGTATGCAGCAAGGATTATCTCAACCGCTTCCTTACCTGCTTTCCCATCTACGAGTGGGGAGCCTCCCGAGCGAACAGCTTCCACAAAGTCTGCGATCTGCGCTTGGTGAGCGTCACCCCAATGTGAGGCGGAAGCACTTGTGGGCACGCTTTTATGTGTTTCTGCTGATTTCGTGCCGCCCTGCGCAATATGTACTGCGTGCCCAGCTATGCCCGAAGCCAGTAAGCCTGCCGCTTCATCGCCAACGGGCGCATCGCCGATTAAATCAATTGAATGCAATGCATCCCCGCTGATAACGACGCTCCCTTTAGTTCCGTGAACGCTCAGTTGAGCCGGGAAACCCGGATAGACGGCAGTCGTTGCTATGAGATTTCCAATTGCACCATTGGCGAAATTAATGGTCGCACAGATTGCATCCTCCACTTCAATTCTCTCATGAGCCAGTGTCCTCGCTGAGGCATAAATACTGTGGACGGGACCCATGATCCATCGCATAAGGTCAACCGTATGTACGCCCTGGTTCATCAGAGCCCCGCCACCGTCTAATTCCCACGTGCCGCGCCAGTCTCCCGAGTCGTAATATTCCTGGCTTCTGAACCATTTAATTTGAGCCTCACAAAGCGTCAAGGCACCCAGATAACCACCAATCGCCAGATTACGAGCATAGGTCGATGCCGCATCAAAGCGATGCTGGGAAATAATGGCAAGGGGCAGGCCGGTTTCATTTTGCGCTGCATTCAACAATGCAATTGCATCGAGGTTGACATCCATGGGCTTTTCTACGATAACAGGCTTGCCTGCCCAGAGACATTCCGCGCCGATGCCTGCATGAGTTCCAGACGGTGTACAAACGCTCACTACATCGACGGACGGATCTTGCAACAGAGACCTAAGATTTGAGTGCACGTGCTTATCGTCAAGACCGAAGCGCTTTGCATAGGCAAACGCGTGATCGGGAACTACGTCACAACATGCCGTTAACGAAGCGCCTGGCAGTCTGTTTATTGCATCCGCATGTGTGACCGCGATAACTCCGCAGCCGACTATACCGAACCGAATTGGATTGTTCATTTGCTGGTGACCGCATTAGGATACCTCGGTGTGTACTCGCTAAAGGTATCTGTGTCGGTCGATTGCGTTGATAAGGCCGTGCCACCAGGTGGCGTCGAACTCAGGGTTCCACTCGCAGTCGCCGTTGCGGCTATCGGCACTGCCGAAATGCTAACTTCAACAGGGGCGGACGGCGGTGCAGCTACAATCGGTAGTCCGGCGGACGGCGCCACTGTTCCAGTCATTTTTGAAGGTTGTTTGTCGACTTGGAGCTGAAATGTAGACGGGGCCAGCGTCGGTGGAGCAAAACTGCCCTGATTCGCGATTGGTGACGGCTGCTCAGCTATAAGTTTGCTATTATCCTGGTCGAACGAATGTAAATGGGAAAGAAGGTCAGGCACTGCTTTCTCGAACATCGAAGGATGCTGCCGGCTCAAAGATGGGCGCTGCTTCACTAGTTCTGACGCAACATTGGTGTTCAACGCTTGGCTGTCTGCCGCGCCAAAGGGATCATGCTGTGCGAATGGAGAAGTGTAAACTGCCGGAGCTATCGAAGCTGGTTTCGGCTGATACTGCCTCGCCCATGCCGCTTTAAGCTCATTGAATCCACCTAATGCTCCTAGCATTACTGTAAATGCAGCGATACCTGAAGCGGAAGCGATAGTTAATCGAACCTGTGCCCGACGCCGACTGCGAACTTCTTCTCCGCGCCGCACTCTGTCTATCACACGCTCGGCAAAGGTAGAATCTCCGGACTTGAACGAGCTTGTCCTTCCTGCTTTACGCAAAGTAAAAGTTGTAAACCGTAAGTTCTTGAGCTCGGTTCGGCAAAGCGAACATGTTTCTAAATGTGTGTTTATCAACGACCATAGACGCGCGGGTACCGGTCTGGCCGCGCCTTCGGCCCGCGGTACAAGCCATACCCTTACGATGCAGCAACAAAATTTATCTCGTAGTAAAAACATCAGATTAACGGCTAGCAGCCTGACCTGGGATCCATCCAACTTAGTCTTTCTTGCAGTCGCCTGCATGCGTAATGTAGACGCGACCAAACGGTGCCGACTGAGCACCCGGCAATGGCTGCGATTTCGTCGCATGAGCAATCTTCGAAATAGTGCAGCAGGACTACAAGTCGTTGCTTTTCGGGTAGGTCAGCGATGGCGTTCCGTAAGGCTTCGTCGCGTGCGCGCTGTTGGAGCATCCCTTCCGGATCGAGTGGAGCGGCATCCGGATCCGGATGAAGGGCGGCGAGATGTCTCAATAGTTCGTCGGAAACAGGAACTCCCAAGAGTCGCCCTGTACCACGCTTGCGATGATTGTATTCCTTAAGAGCCCGATTCACCGCAATTCGGTACAGCCAGGTAGAAAATCGTGCGTCACCGCGGAATCGCGGTAGCGCGCGCCATGCCTGAACGAAAATTTCTTGTGATAGATCATCTATGTCAGCGGCAAGCAAGGTGGATGGCTGATCGGTCGAAGTTACTAAGATGCGGGATACGATGCTTCTCACTCTCTGTTCGTGACGGTTCACAAGCAAGCTAAAAGAGTTTAGGTCTCCAGATTGACATCGCGATACTAGCAAAGAGTCGTCATCTCCATTGACGGTTGACTGGGAACTATGGGCGACGAATGCTGGGTAGAAGCCTAGCGCTGACGTTATCGGCTCGGCATCTACGGCCGAACCTTCCGATGAAATTACTGGATTCATTGATTTATCTGCCACCAACGTCTCTCAACAAACCATTGTTTTGGTGCTACTATATTCGAGTCTTGATATCACACTTCCTTCATTTTTGTTTTCCGCGGTAGAACACGATTTTGCTCTCTTGACAAGTATTGATTTGAGGGTTACCATTTCGATGTAGAATACTAATTGTTGAGTATTCAGAGGCAACAGAACCAAAATATGGTACCAGAGCAAAGTTGCCGTGCTCTGGATTCCGTTCAGTTAGGTTATCGTGGGATATAAGGCATTTCTAATTCATGATCTCGTCAGAACAAAACTTCGTTCATCTTCACTTGCATTCAGAGTACTCGCTACTGGACGGCGCCTGCCGAATAGACGACCTGATCAATAAGGCCGTCGACCTAAGTATGCCGGCCGTCGGACTGACCGACCATGGAGTCATGTACGGCTCGATGGAGTTCTATACCAAATGCAAGAAAGCAGGAATAAAGCCGATTGTCGGCTGTGAAGTTTACGTTGCTACCAGGTCGCGGACTCAACGAGAAAATCACAAAACTGACGGATCAAACCATCTTGTGCTTCTGGCCAAAAATGAAACCGGCTATAAAAATTTAATAAAGCTCGTTTCACTTGCCTCCACTGAGGGCTTTTACTATAAGCCGAGGGTGGACAAAGATCTGCTTCACCAATACAGCGAAGGATTAATCTGTCTCTCGGCATGCCTTGGAGGCGAGGTGCCGGAGCACTGTTTGAACAATTCAATAGAGCGCGCACTGAATGCCGCCGCAGAACACCGAGAAATATTCGGGACCGAAAATTACTATTTGGAATTGCAAGACCACCAACTTGCCAAGCAAAAGATTGTAAATGAGCAGCTTTTCCAGATCGCGGCAAAGATGAACCTTCCAATCGTCGCAACAAACGACGTGCACTATTTGAATGCGAACGACGCCGATCCGCATCAAGTGCTGTTATGCGTGCAAACGGGAACAACTCTTGACGATCCAAAGAAGATGAACTATGGTTCGAAAGATTTCTATATGAAGAGCCAGCAGGAAATGGCCGCAGTTTTCGCCGATTTTCCTGAGGCTCTTGCAAGAACCCAAGAAATTGCCGACAGGGTCGACTTAAACCTAGAGTTCGGCCGCCTGGCAATGCCGTCTCCAGGGGATATTCCGGATGGAATGAACGCCCAAGCCTATATGTCGAAGCTTTGCTTTGAAGGTCTGCGTAATCGATACAAGGTCGTCACGGAGGCACATGAAGAGCGTCTGCGATTTGAGTTGGATGTAATCGAGAAGACAGGCTTTGCGATGTACTTCTTAATCGTCCGCGACTTCGCCATGTTTTCTCGCCAACAGAAAATTTATTTCGGTGTACGAGGTTCTGCGGCTGGAAGCATCGCCTCCTTCTGCCTAGGAATCACCGATATCGACCCTGTCGAATACGGTCTTACGTTTGAGCGGTTTCTGAATCCTGAGCGTATTTCCATGCCTGATATTGATATGGACTTCGAAGACCATCGGCGTCAGGAAGTTATTGACTACGCCGTTGCTAAGTACGGCAGGGACCACGTCGCTCAGATCATTACCTTCGGAACGCTAGGAGCGAAGGCGGTGCTTCGCGACTCGGGCCGCGCAATGGGCGAGCTTCCGATGTCGGAAGTAGACAAAATCTGTAAGCTAATACCGAGTTTGCCGGTCGGGATAAAGCTGGAGGATGCTATCCAGGCGAGTCCTGATCTTAAAACGGCCTATGAAACACAGCCACGAGTGAAGACGCTAATCGATACGGCTCGTCGATTAGAAGGGCTGACGCGGCACGACAGTGTCCATGCCGCGGGCGTCGTTATCAGCGCGGATCCTCTTTGGGAAAATGTACCGCTTCAGAAGTCGGACGACGGTGTTGGTTATGTCACACAGTATCCGGCTGGAATGCTCGAAAAAATCGGACTGCTTAAAATGGACTTTCTCGGGCTCGCGAATCTCACCATTCTCGCGAGGGCCGTTAAGAACGTCAAAGAGAGCAAAGGGGTTGACATCGACGTCTGGAATATTCCGTTGGACGATCTGAAGGCCTACGATTTGCTCGGCCGCGGCGATACAACGGGCATATTCCAACTGGAGTCAGCTCAAATGCGCCGGCATATTTCTGAGCTAAAGCCAAGTAATGTCGGCGAGATCGCCGCCATGGTTGCGCTGTATCGTCCAGGCCCGATGGCGCACATTCCCAGATTTGTTCGCTGTAAGCATGGAATGGAAGAGATTCAGTATCCGCATCCGGCCCTGGAGCCTATTCTCAAAGAGACATTTGGAGTCATTGTCTACCAGGACCAAGTCCTTTTGATTGTTCGAGCAGTCGCAGGATTTTCGCTTGGCCAAGCGGATATTCTGCGTAAGGCTATGGGTAAGAAAATCCGAGAAGAGATGGTGAAGCAGCGGACCAAATTTATTGAAGGAGCCATTTCAAACGGTACCTCACGAGGGAAAGCAGAAGAGATTTTCGACCTCATCGAACCATTTGCGGGTTACGCATTCAACAAAGCTCACGCGGCATGCTATGCGATGGTCGCCTATCAGACTGCCTATCTTAAAGCGAACTTTCCTGTCGAATACTTTGCTGCATTAATGGCTACACAGTCTGATGACACCAGTAAGTTGGTGAACTTTATCGATGACGCGCGGCATCAGCGGGTGCCGATCGAGGTATTGCCGCCAGACGTAAACTTCAGTCACTCCGATTTCACCGTTGAAAATGCGTCGGTTCGGTTCGGGTTGGCCGGAATCAAGAACGTTGGCAAATCGCCTGTAGAGCTTATACTTAAAGCACGACAAGCGGGGAAGTTCGAATCATTCTTCGATTTCTGCGCGAGAGTGCAAAGCGTTGGAATGACTTCCAAATCGGCAGTGGAGACACTGATAAAGGCTGGAGCCTTTCAGAGCGTCGAGCAGAATCGCGCTAGACTTCTGGCCGCCCTTGAATCTGCCTGGGGAGCTGCGCAAAAGACTGCGATTGATCGTCGTCTCGGGCAAGGAAATATGTTCGATGGTGATGGATCGTCTGCTGCTGCGGCACCGGCACTGCCGACTGAATTCGAACCTCTCGCTGCTTCCGAACAGCTCGCCATGGAGAAGGAACTACTCGGGGTATATCTGGCGGAGCATCCACTTGATGGGTACACGGAGAAGCTAAGCAAGCTTGTTTCCCACTCCTGCGCGGAGGCGAAACAACTCCCGGATCGGGAAGCAGTTACTCTTGCAGGCGTACTCAGCGCTGTCAGGCAGTATTATCCCAAGGGTAAAACTGAGCCAATTTACTTTTTGACGTTAGAAGATCGAACTGGATCGATCCCAATCACTCTCTTCACAAAGCAGGCCGCCGAATTTGGGTCGCTGGCACAGAAAGACAGTGTTGTGGTCATCCAAGGAAAGATCACCTACCGAGATAGGATCACCAAGGGAGGTGAAGCCGAAAGCGGCGTCGGAGCAGAGGTGAGAATCGAAAAGATGACCCCGATCGCTACAGCCCAGCAGCTTCTGGCGCCTACAAACACAAACAAGGGGTTTGGAAGCCAGACGAGCGAAACAAACCTTCCAAACTGCCTGCATATTCGTCTGGGTGGATCAGCGAAAGGACAGCTCAGAAAGCTGCATAAGCTGCTGACCGACCATCCTGGCGAGAGCAATGTCATGCTCCACATACCTGATCGAACCGGCCCTATAAGGTTTCAACCATTTGTCACGGTTGCGCCGGATCGATCGGTCGTTGAGTATTTAAAGAATCTTTTGCGCGACGAGACAGCAGTGTGGACGGAGTAGCAGTCTTCTCGATAGACAACTGGTTGGCTTAAAAATGGAACGCGCCGTAATGCGGCGATTAATCGACCTTCGCCGATTCAATGATCGCCAAGGCGGCAGCGCCCATGATCCCAGCATTGTCGCCCAGATCCGCCGCAACGATTTTCACGGTCGAGAACAGAGTGCCGATCGCGTTCGCTTGCGTAGCCCTTCTAATTGGGTCGAATAAGATTGGACCTGCCTGTGCAATGCCGCCGCCAATTACGATCATCTCGGGATTGAAGATTGCGATGATACTTGCAAGGCCAAGTCCGATGCAGTAGCCAGTCTCCTCGTAAGTTTCAATCGACAGCTGATCGCCGGCAAGAGCCGCGTCGCAGATAATCTGCGGGGTCAGTAAAATACGATCGTAATTTGGGGTCAAAAGAGTAGTTTGTCTTCCCTCGGCAACCTTACGGGCGGCTCGCTCGGTAATGGCGTCGCGCTGTGCCAATCCTTCCAATGTGCCGTATGCCGTGTTGCCTCCCCGAGCATGATGATTGGCAGCGATAATAATATGCCCCAACTCGCCGGCACCCCCGTTGGACCCGGTCAGTAACTTGCCGTCGATAATTATCCCTCCGCCGATTCCCGTACCAAGAGTGATCATTACAAGATGGTTAGTTCCCTTCCCCACGCCATAGGTATACTCTCCGAGCGCGGCGAGATTGGCATCGTTGCCAAGGTAGACGGGAACCTTGAGAGCTTCTGAAATTGGCTTCGCCAGGTAAACGCCGCGCCACTGACCGTAGAAGTTAGGGGCCCAAAGTATCTTGCCTTCTTGCGGGATTACGTGCCCGGGAACGGCAACACCGACGCCTGCGATAGAGTCGAGGGTAAGGTTTGCGTTGTCTAATGCCTGTCGGACTGCTTCAACAACCTGTTGCGCAGTGTACTGTTCTCCGTCCATTGCTCGTGACGGAATATTGAGAGATCTGGCTACAATCTTGCCCGCCGCATGATCGATCACTGCGGCGCGGCAGTTCGTTCCACCGATATCCACCCCGACTACATAACTTTTCGTTGATACATTCGACATCGTTGTTCTACGTCTGCCCCTTTTTCGTAAAGTTCCGATCATAACCCAAGCAATTCGAATTGGTCGAATCGCGGTGTGAAAAAACTTCGCAAGCTACCTCAAAAACCTGAGAATTTTACCGACAATGAATACCATAAAATTACCAGCAAAAGAGGCGCAAAGAGACCTGATGAATGTCGTGAACAAGCCTGATACTCTATCATTTCAAGCCGTCCCTGGAAAGCGTCGTCACACGATTTCCGTCATTCAGTTTGCAACAGTGCTGGCGTTTGTTGCCCTGCCCGCAACTGTACTTTTTCCAACTGTCGCTCGACCTGTGGAAACACCAGGTATTTCGGACGATGTCCAGTTAGGACTTTCCGCTGCTGTGAACCCAAACCAGTGTCTGCGTCACAGCTTCGCACACTTTTCGCTCAAACAGCACTTTCGTCAGGCTGAGCGAACGATAGCCAGAAACTACAAAAAATACTCTACCATACATATTACACATCAGGATAGCTAGAATTCGCGAGGTTTTGACTCCGCTGAATATTACCGCTAAGTCGAATTAATTGGACTTTAGTGTTCGCGCGGCCAATTCTCCAATAAAACCTGATCAGGTCTTATTTGCGCCAGGCGCAAAGCAGATTTTATCGTTGAGAACGCGGCATATCCCGGCATAGCTCCTATGAGTTCCGTGTCCAAGATCTCAGCGTAATTGCCAATATATTGAACAACGTCGCTTAACGTGACGTCTCTCGTCCGGATGATGTTCATGGAGACCTGATGCACATCTTTTGACGTGAGATATAGGCCAAGAGCCCTTACTCCGCCGTCGAACCTGATTCTCACTAGCTGGGCAATACGCTTTGCGTCCTTCAGCGTCCCCCCATTTAGATTAACGTTGAATGCTACCAAAGGGTCCCTCGCGCCCACTGCAACGGCTCCAGCCGTTTTATGCGGAACATTCGGGCCACTGTCCGGTTGCATTGTCTTGAACGCGCCCTTCCTCACTGCAGGAAGCGTATGGAACGACTCAGACGCAAAGTCATAGAAAAAGACAGGGAGCGACAGCTCTTTCGAGAGTCGCCACGCAATGGTCCGTGCTGTAGAAGAGCACTCGTCCATTGTAACATTAGCTAGTGGAACAACAGGAAGTACGTCTAACACTCCAATACGGGGATGGACGCCAGTATGACTATTCAGGTCGATCATTTGCACGGCCATTCGAGCCAGGCATACCGAAGTTTCGATTATATTTGCCGGCGATCCAACAAAGGTAAAGACGGACCGGTTATGGTCAACGTCAGCGCTCCAGTCGACGAGTCGAACCGCAGACGCTGTTATCGTATTTGCCAAGGTCTGCAAAATTGAGTCATCACGACCTTCACTGAAGTTCGGAACGCACTGCATTAACTGTTCATTTGGCTCGGTGACATGATGTGGCAGGATCACTTGCCGTCCTGCTCCGCGAGGCGTTGTAGATAGGCTCTAGGTGCCAAAAATTCACAGTTCTGGATTTGGTCCAGATGTTCCTTTTGTTTGCCCAGTCGAACTGCGTTGGTCAACTCAGTTTCGTTACCGTAGACTTTCAATAGTTCAGCCGGGGCAGCTTGTCCGACGCGCTGCCATCGATATAGGCTGTTGGAGACGTCACCTTCGCGACGATGTATGACTGCGTCTAGTGAATCGGCGGCAGTGTCGCCTTCCCAGTTTCGAACAACGGCATGCGCCCTACTTAGATCCTGGGAATCGATTGTATTAAAACTTGCGAGAAGATCCTTGAGTTTGGTAGACATGTAGTGCACCCTGTCTCTTTAATGTCCTAAATTATACCGTACACATTGGGCGCGCCTTCGATGGTACCATGTTCACTAGCGCCGGTTTTGATGGTTGTCCACTATGTTTTCAGAAGAACGTGTTAAGACAGGATCTACAGTATTATCCGAATCACATTTTGCTCGTCTTGCCGGCTGCAAAGTTGGATTTATCGGAAACCACACGTCGCGGCTAAATAGTGGTTCGTCAACTGTTGCTGAGTTAATTAAAAGTCAAGTATGTACCGTTGTAAGACTATTTGCGCCGGAGCACGGCGCCCATGGAGCATACGACGACATGGTAGACGATGAGACTGATACGGTTACTGGAATAAAGGTCTATTCACTCTACGGAAAAAACCGAAAGCCCACACCTGCAATGCTTGCGGGATTAGATTGTATTTTGTTCGAGCTACAGGACGTCGGCGCACGTTTTTATACCTACTCAGCGACTTTGCTATTAGCCATTGACGCCGCCCATGAAGCAGGCATAAAAGTATTTGTGCTGGACCGGCCAAACCCAATCGGCGGGATGCTTTATGATGGTCCATATCCAGATGAAGGGGTCGTATCATTCGTAGCTCCTTATAGAGTGCCGATTCAGTTCGGGCTGACATTGGGGGAGCTCGCGTCGCTCTATGCTGCCGAAACAAACAAGACTGACACGGTCGAGATTATAAAGTTGGATGGCTGGGATCGATCTTTTTATTTTGAAGACACTGGGCTAGATTGGATCAGTCCGTCTCCAGCAATGCGTTCAGTAGACACGGCGATCGTCTATCCTGGTGTCTGCCTCATCGAGCAAACGAACGTGTCCGTGGGGCGCGGCACCCGTACTCCATTTGAAGTTGCCGGCGCACCTTTTATCGTCGGACCTCGGCTGGCTGACACGCTAAGTGCACAAAACTACCCGGGCGTTTCCGTCACGCCAACAAGCTTTGTTCCAACTGCGAGTAAATATGAAGGTGAGAAGTGCGGCGGAATTCGATTAGCCGTCACGGACCGTCGAATTTTCAGACCGGTCCGATTCGGTGTATTACTAGCAGCGACTCTCTGGAAGCTATATAAAGACGATTTCGATTTGGATGGCATGCAAAACATTCTGGCAAGCGGGAATAGCCTCACAATGCTCAAAGTTGGAGCGACTTCTGACGAAATTGCCACCACCTGGTCACGATCACTTACTGATTGGACAACGCGCCGACAATACAGTTTGCTATACTGATATATCATTTAAAGGACCTGATCGTCAATGACGGATTTTGAACGAATACCAATTGGCCGGAACGCGCCGTACGAAGTAAATACGATCATTGAAGTGCCGAAAGGCTCGTCGAATAAATATAAGTTCAACAAGTCTTCAGAGACTTTTCGGTATGATCATACGCTTTACTCTCCACTTTATTACCCGTACGACTATGGGTGGATCTGTGGAACTAGATGTTCACACGATACGAAGCCTTTAAGCTGTCTGGTGGTGGCCACGAACGCGACGTTCGCGGGCTGCCTGATAGTTGCGCGGCCGATAGGCACGCTGCTCTTAGAGGACGCTCACGGAATTGACAATAAAGTCATTTGCGTGGCTGTCTCTGATCCTCGCTTTTCCGCAGTACAACGTCTTGGCGACCTCGCTAGTCACTCGCTTCTTGAGATCCAGCACTTCTTCGAGATCTACCAAGCGCTTGAGCAAAATGAGGTTCGAATCGACGGGTGGGAAGACGTTGATGCGACACGGGAGCGAATTCTGGAATCGGTTGACCTTTTTAGCACGCAAAGCGCAAGTTGAACCGTCCGCGAGTTCATGTTTCCTAGTCGTAGCCCGATCCCAATACTTTTCTGGAGTACATACGCGAACTGACTTGATTATCTCTGTTCTGAAAAGGGTAAAAACTCCGCAATAACTTTTCTTCGGTCTTGCTGATCGAAGTTTGGAATTGAGGCGAAAGTTGAACAGCGAAGAAGAGCAAGGCGGTCTCATGTCTGCTAAGCGCGAACCTAAACAACTCAACGGGGTTCGAGTTTGCACCCAGCAATTGACAAGTTCCATGGAGAGCGCTTCTGCTGAAATAGCGTTGGAACCTCCTGATTCTGGAGATTTTTACGAATCGTTCGCAATTCCAGACGGCTCCGGCGACATCGCTATCCTCGTCGGAGATGTGACTGGACACGGCGCCCATGCCGCTTCGAAGGCAAACTCAATTCGCGACGCCGCAGTGGCAAAACTCAAAACCGGCGCTTCTCCATTGGAAACGGTCAGAGCAGCGAATGCCGTCTCTCAAACCCCGGATGATCGCTATGCCACCGTGTTTGTGGCTAGGATCAATGGCAATACCGGCGATTTCCGATATGCCAATGCCGGACATGAACATCCAGTTGTAGCCAATACTGACCGGAAGGATGAACAGCTTGAAACGACAGGTCCGCCACTCGGGGTTGTTCCAGCCGAAATGGATCTGTTTGAAGAGCGCACCGGGCACTTAGATAACGAGAGTACGCTAGTGGTCACCACCGACGGAATCACTGAAGCGAGGAAACCTAATAGTCCTTTTCCCGTGTTTTTCGGATTCGATAGATTCCGGTCAACAATTGAGCGGATCAAGAAATTTTCTCCGGGACAAATCGTACAAATTCTAATCAGCCGAGTGTTAAGCTTCACAAGGTCAGTACTTTCAGATGACATCGTATTGATGGCCGTACGCAGGCACACCACGACCAAGACCTACGCTAATGAGCGGCGTACTTCGTCACGAAAGCGCGGGCAGCGAGCCCGCATTACAGACTGACATTGCATTTCAGGTTAGAAACTGGCGCATCCCAGACCTACTCGCAAAACTAACCGGATTTGGACCTAATGAGTAGTTAGAGGAAGGCCACAATTATTACCAAAGATTTAGGTTGAGGTCTGCCGCCTACGATGACAAGAGATAAAATTTACACGACGATTCTTAAGTGGTTTAGAGACCAAGGAACGGCTAAACTTATTCTTCCGGACGGTGCTTACGGCGAAAATACAGATATTCTCCAACTAACATACATTACCAATAGGCCACGCAAACTCCTAATCGAACTCAATGGTCAGTTCATGCTTGTTTTCACGGATCCAACTAAAGCAATCGTCGAAGATGGTGAGTTGATTGTGGGAGAGTTCGCTCAAGTACTGTTTGATTGGCAAGAAGGCAGTGACCCTACACCTCGTGCCAAAGTTTATAAATATGGCGACGTCAGGTTCTCACCAGTCGGTTGATCGGCTCAACAATAGTTAAAGCCCGCTGCGAGTGCAGCGGGCTTTATCTATATAAGGTAATGAAAATCTGCATTACTTTACTGCGGGCGTGTAAGCCTCCTTGAAGCTGTCCCGCTCGGCTACTGTGTCAGCCGCAATTGTTAACAGGTACGGGCTCTGGTACCAGGAAATCGTATGAGACTTTTGCGGAGCAAACGTCTGGTTCGTTTGAATCCAGAACTCATCGTTTGGAGAAGAATTATAGTCAAAACTTGCGAACTGAGTGTTATCATAATCAAAAACTTGCGGGGTTACATAGACGACCCCGTTATCAGTATGAATGACACGTGCGGCACCGTAGAAGTTCAACAATGGCGAAGCATTTTGCACAGTCGGCGCGCGAACCGCCCAAAGTTGAATTCGCTCAGAACCCAGGCGGTAGGTCGATGCGTATGTCTGCGCAATGGACGTACCCGACTCCCGGTCTGCCCATAGATTGGAGTCTTTTTCATTGCGGGTCCACTGCCCTACATGCGCTGGCATGAGGCCGATCAATGCCTGCTGGTTTGATGTAAGCGATGGCGCCGGCGTTGGCTTCGAAGGCAGGGCTGCGATCAGCTGGTGATGAGGTTTCGGTGTCAAGGCGGCTCGTATGGACAACCCGATCGCCGAAAACACGCATGCACACACTGCAACAACCGCCATGCGGTGGAAAATTCTTCGACCCCCGGTTAATGAAGCGCCAACAAGCATTTCAACAGCACGCTTACGCCCACTGAGGAACCGCGGGGAAGGCGTATCTTTTTTATCATCGAGCGCGACCTCACCGGAGTTGCTATTGCTTCCGGCCGTTTCACGCAACACGTCTTTCACGGTCATCGAGCCTTCTTTGGTTGAGGACGCGTGAGCTACAGATGGAAATTCGCCTTGAATCCGATCAGCTGCGAGCGGTACAAGACAGTTAGGGCAAATTAGCGGCGAACCCCATTCCGACGAACTGGAAAGTTTTCGCTTTACTTTGTCGACTTTGACTTCAGCACTTTTACCGGCATTTGGCCAACTAAGGCGGCATTGCGGACAGAACATACTACAAATCCCTTTTCTTGTTAAACAGCACCCACAAGTTGTTTTATTAAATATTGCCTTTAGACGTCATTGTCTCGGTCAATCATCCAGGTATTTGGCCGAGGATATACTTAATCTATTGCCCATTTGACAAAAAACTTAACCTGTTTTTTATGCCGTCAGTATTCTACGCATGTTTGCCAGTAAAAAGTTACAGCCGAGAGCTGTTTTT
This sequence comes from Armatimonadota bacterium, assembly GCA_003134215.1. GTDB lineage: Bacteria > Armatimonadota > Armatimonadia > Armatimonadales > Capsulimonadaceae > BOG-944. The sequence continues at coordinate 1,557 of PLAD01000189.1, read as the reverse complement.
ACCATCTATTTTACGAGGGAAAACTCATGATCGCGGTCCGCCTATCGGTTGACACGGTTCCCATCCAGAAGCTAAACTTGTTAGTTAACGTAAGGAGATCAGATTTTTAATGCAGAAAACGAAATTTCCGGCGCTGCAAAGCCATATTATCACCCAAGGTCGCACGCGCGCGGCCGCGCGAGCGATGTTAAAAGGGATCGGTTTCACTGACGAAGATCTCAGAAAACCGATAATCGGAATAGCCAATACCTGGATTGAAACAATGCCGTGCAATATTCACCTTCGAAAACTCGCGGAGCACGTTAAGGCAGGTATTCGGGCCGCAGGTGCAACGCCGATGGAATTCAATACGGTCGCCATCAGTGATGGAATCACGATGGGCACTGAAGGCATGAAGGCCTCCCTCATTTCTCGGGAAATTATCGCCGACTCAATCGAATTAGCTGGTCGCGGTTACATGTTCGATGCGATCATCGCACTAGTCGGATGTGATAAAACCGCCCCTGGGGCTGCTATGGGACTGACGAGATTAGATGTTCCCGGCCTCATTCTGTATGGAGGCACAATCGCGCCAGGCAAGTATCGTGGATCCGATGTCGACATTGTCAGCGTATTCGAAGCAATAGGCGCCTGTGTTGCCGGGAAGATTTCCGACGCTGAGTTGACCGAAATCGAGAACGTCGCCTGCCCTGGTGCGGGAGCCTGCGGCGGCCAGTTTACAGCCAATACCATGGCGCTTGCGATGGAATTTTTGGGACTAGCAGCATTCGGAACCGCCGGCGTAGCCGCTGAAGACCCGCTTAAGGACAAAGTAGCTTACGACTGCGGCTTACTGATCGAGCAAATTAGGGCTAACGATCTTCGCCCAAGCAAACTGTTGACGCGTGCAGCTTTTGAAAATGCAATTGCGGGAGTGGCCGCTACCGGTGGTTCTACGAACGCAGTGTTACATCTTCTAGCAATGGCGCGTGAAGCTAATGTACCGCTAACCATCGACGATTTCGATGCTATAAGCCGTCGAACGCCTCTCATCGCCAACCTTCGACCGATGGGTAAGTACGTCGCGGTCGACTTCGACCGAGCTGGAGGTACATCTCTCATCGCTCGTGAGTTGGTTGGAGGAGGCTTGATGGACGGGACATGCTTGACAGCCACAGGTCGTACAATCAGTGAGGAAGCCGCTGTTCGAGATATTGAGCCGGACCAGGATGTCATTTTTTCGCTTGACCGCGCGATCAAGCCCGAGGGCGGTATTGTCATACTCAAAGGAAATATCGCGCCGGACGGAGCCGTAGTCAAGCTTGCCGGATCGGAAAGAAAATTCCACACCGGACCGGCAAAGATTTACAATCGAGAAGAAGACGCAATGACAGGCATTACGTCGGGGCAGATCACCGCAGGAGACGTTGTGGTGATACGCTATGAAGGTCCGCGCGGCGGCCCAGGAATGCGAGAGATGTTAGGAGTGACCGCTGCCCTGGTGGGCGCAGGCCTGGGGTCAAGCGTTGCCCTGCTTACCGACGGAAGATTTTCTGGAGGCACGCGAGGATTGATGAT
>PLAD01000060.1 GCA_003134215.1 Armatimonadota bacterium | reverse complement strand
GCGAGGATCGGGCATATCTTGAAGGCCGGTCAGCATTTGCTGCATATGATTAACGAAGTGTTGGACCTTGCTCGCGTGGAGTCAGGCCGCCTACAACTGTCCATTGAGCCCGTCTCACTCGGAGTCTGCCTCAAAAATGCGGCGGCGATTGTTCAGACGCTTTGCGATGAGCGACATGTACAAATCATCTACGATATCAGCGAATACGACGATCTTTATGTCAGCGCCGCCATCAGGCAGTTAACACAGGTCCTGATAAATCTCCTGTCAAACGCTGCCAAATACAACCATATCGACGGCTTTATACTGTTAAATTGCCACCTCTCATCTCGCGAGACCGTTCAACTCAATATCAGCGACTCCGGCATCGGGATGTCTGCTTCAAAGCTTTCATGTCTATTCCAGCCATTCGAACGTCTTGGTGCAGAACATAGTGGAATTGAAGGTACTGGACTAGGACTGGCCATTTCCAAGCGGTTCGTCGAAGCGGCGGGTGGGTCGGTCAGTGTCAAAAGCGTCGAAGGCGTAGGAAGCACGTTTTCACTTGCCCTTCCTCGATGTAAAACTCCAAATTTAATTGTTTCATCCTCAAAACTGCCGTCAATCGAAAGTGAAGTATGAATGAACTGATGCCGAGTTGCACGAAAAGATCACTTCCCACGCTTACAACGCACGCGAGCGCCAGGCTTCTCATTGTCGACGACGAACCAATGAACGTGACTCTACTCCGCGATCTGCTCGGGGAGGCGGGCTACAGTTCGTTTTATAGCACTAACGATCCGCGGAAAGTGCTGGAGATCTGCAAAGATTTCCTTCCGGACCTTATACTGCTTGACTGGATGATGCCTTTTATGACCGGCACAGACGTTCTTGAACTCCTTAAACGAGAATGGGAGCCGTACCAGCATGTACCAGTACTCATCTTAACCGCAGACATCTCGCCAAGCATCAAGCGGCTGGCGCTTGTCGGAGGCGCAAGCGATTTCTTAACAAAACCCTTTGACACAGTCGAACTGCTTCTTCGGTTACGCAACTTGCTGGAGATCAAGTTTCTTCATGAAAACCTAATCGAACAGAATAGCTCTCTTGAAAACCGAGTTCGAGAAAGAACCGAAGAGCTGGAATGTGCGGCAAAAAAGGTGATCAGCTACGCCCAGCAGCTTGAGGAAGCCCAGTTTGAGACACTGGAACGCCTAGCATGGGCCGGGGAGTTTCGTGACGATGTCACCGGTAATCATACGATTCGAGTCGGTGCGACCACGGCGGCGCTGGCTGCACAGCTTGGCTTTTCCACAAAGAAATTGGACTGGCTGTCTCAGGCTGCAAGGCTGCACGATATTGGAAAAATTGGAATTCCTGACGAAATCCTCCTGAAACCGGCCAGGCTCACGCCGACCGAGTTCGACTTCATGAAGACGCATACGACGATCGGGGCGACGCTGCTGCGCGGTGGAAAATCGGACCTGCTCCAAATCGCTGAAAATATCGCATTGAACCATCACGAACGGTGGGACGGAACTGGCTACCCGAACAATTTATGCGAGGAAAAAATTCCGATGGAAGCCCGGCTTGTTGCAGTCGCGGATGTGTTCGATGCGTTGACTCACGAACGACCATACAAGTCGGCCTGGTCTGTGTCTAACTCTGTCGCTGAAATCGCAAGTCAGAGCGGTAAACAGTTCGACCCGCAGGTAATCGATGCCTTCCTACAGCTCGCTCACGACAAACTCATTTAGCTCGCCGCTTCGGCAGCTAAAGGCAGCCTGTTCCAACCCGCCGATTCTGTCAGCTTTGGTATTGCGAAGTCGAGAAGCATTTTCATATTCACCACGTCTTCACGGTTGTAGGCAAGAAGAAGCTGGAGTGCCTCATCGGAGCCGGCCCTGCCCCGACGGTGGATCTCCCATAGCCGGACAGCGTCCATTCCGGAAAGCCCATCTGTCTCGGGCACCCGGTTAATTCCGAGCTGCCGTTCGATCGATTTTAATCCACCGCGATAGCCAAGTCGACGCAGCAACGGACAAAGATCGATATGCAGTCGGTCGGCGAAGACGCTCTGCAGCACCGGAAAGCGCCGCTGGAGCATTGGGATATCGAAGCCGCCGCCGAAGAAGGTGACGAAACCGTCGTACTCCTGGCAGTCGTACGCGAACGCCGCTAAGTCGTTGTCTTTGACATAAATCTTCACGTCAAAACCATCGCCCAGTCCGATCAGGGTCACAGAATCGCCGGATGTCCCACCGTCGGTTTCGATATCCAAAAACCCGAGTTTGGGAAATTCGCTGAACCCGCGCCAGTGCTCTCTGGAAGGCAGCATCCTCGCAAAGTAATCGACACGCTGCTCGTCCAGCATTGCCACGCTGCGTTCTATAGTTTCAATGAGCCCGGCTCGCCGGCTGGGCGGAACTTTAAAATTGTTCGCGCCGTCCAACAAATGCCGCCAGGTGACCGCGCCCTGTTTCCAGAGCGCCTGTTCGGTTGTCGCACCAACCCCAGGCGCATGAATAAAAGTTGAAGACAGCATAAACACCAGTATATCAGATCGACGGCGCGACTACGCGCCCCTGTGTTTGAATCGAAGGTTGGCCGATGGTATAATCTGACTCTTGACAATTTGTTGATATATCGCCATTATCGGTCGGTTTTTGGAACATTAATCGATCTGTCGGCGTAAGTTACAAGATTACCGGGCATACGGGAGACCTTTAGGGAAAGCCTTCCGTTATCGCTATTGGAATGGCAAAGCCTGTCTGTTGGCTCAAAGTAAGGACCATTTGTGAAACAAGCTAATTCGGCTTTGTACGTTCTCCTGACAGTCTGTGTGCTCATCAGCGCGTTCGCGTTTGGTCGCCACGTGTCGCGCTCGGCTGCCACCCCTCTTCGACAGGCAAACGCAGTTGCAGAGCAGCAAGCAACCCGCAATCAATGGACCGTCGAAGCGCTGGGAGTTAAGAACAGCAACTCGCTTGCACTGGCGGATTCGTCATCAGAAACCCGAATCGCATCTGACGATGCGTCCAGCGACGGCGGCTCGGACAACAGCGGCAGCATCTACGGAGCCGACAGCCAGCTTGTCACATTCCAGCAAGTTTATGAACTGCTTAAAGAGCAGTATGTTAATAAAATTCCTTCGGATACCCCTCTTGCCCACGGCGCCGTCGCGGCGTTGGTTGCGGCCCTCGATGATCCTAATTCACGATTTATGGAATCCGCAGAACGACAAGATGTCGATGCGGAGGATAAAGGGATCTACACCGGGACAGGTATCGTCTTTACCGTACGTAAGGAAACAGTCGACGGCCTATTCGAGCGCCAATTGACCGTGGTCGACTCAATCGTCGGTAGCCCTGCTGCGAAGGCCGGTCTTCAAACAGGCGATGTAATTACGGAAATTAACGGACATTGGGTGGTGAGCTTCGACCCTTTCGCAGCGCAGGAAAAACTCTTCAAGAGCCTCGCGAAAGATCCTGTCAGCTTCAACCATGCGGTTGATGCCACAGAAAGTAAGATCAAGGACGGATACACGCTGTCGCAGGCTCAGACAATGCTGGACACTGTTCAGACCGCTCCGCTGCAGCTCTCGGTCCTGAGAGCCGGTCAGCCCCTCAAGATCACGGTTGACGGTTCATCGTCAACCACTGTCACAGATGTCGACAGCAAGCTTTTGGCGGATGGCAACGGATATATTCAAGTTAACGCATTCACCGACTCGACAGCGGGTGACTTTACGAAAGCAATGACTGCTTTAAGTTCAGCTCCGGGCATCGTAGTCGACCTCCGAAACTGCCCGGGCGGCGATATTGACCCGGCATTGGTGCTCGCAAAATCTTTGGCCGCAGATCAGCCGCTGGGTTCGGTTGTCATTCGCGACAGCCACGGAATATTCGACAGATCCGTCGGATTTCCCGTCAAGGTGGAATCGCTCGTTTATGTCTCGACCGGCTCACAGACCGTGCCGTCAATCAGCTACGCCGGCCGCCTTGCAGTCCTTGTGAATGACGGGACTGCGAATACGGCAGAGCTCTTCGCGGCATTTCTTCACGATCGACTCGGCGCTCACATGGTCGGGACGACGACATTTGGTGACGGTATGGCATCTACACTCTTCCCGATGCCCGACGGGTCCGGGTTCACGCTCACCACTGGCCTGGTAAAGACCAGCGCAAACACCGTTTTCGAGGCTAAGGGATTAGTTCCCGATGTCGCTCTCGCGGAATCCGATACGGATGGAGAGACTGGGCTGTCGCGCGCTGAAGCAGCCCTCGCCCTGAAGCCTGCCACGATGACTGCCGCGGGAGTCGCGGTCGGCGGACAAAAATCATAATGAAATCTCGACGAAACAGCCGCCAAATCTCTGTCATCGTTCTCCTCGGTGTCATTGCATTTCTCGGGGGGTTCAGCTACCAGGATCTGAAGGATGGCTCAAAAAATCCGACATCGCTCAGAGACATCATCAGTCAGATGCCGTACAATCTCAAACTGGGTTTGAAGGCGGTCGCCGGCGATAACGATCCGATCTCCCAACCATTGCAGAGCTATGCAGATGCATTGGCCACGGTTCAGGCGGACTACTTCGGTACCATCGTTCCGGAGTCCAATATTCAGGACAAGACATCGGACGCGTTCGATTCGGACGGCAAAAGCAGCTCGACAACGTATTTAACATACAGCGCAATTCGCGGGATGATGGCGTCGTTGAACGATCGTTACACACGGTTCCTGAATCCGAGCGCGTATGGTTCGATGCAGGAAGATAATAACGGCGAATTCGTCGGAATTGGCGCACAGCTCGATCAGAACGCCAAAAATCAGATCTATATCGTCAAGCCGCTGCCGAACAGTCCTGCTTTGAAAGCACACCTCGCCGCGGGCGATATCATTGTCAAAGTAAACAACAGAGCAATCCTCGGCCAGGACATTACACTGGTCGTACAGGAGATCCGAGGAGAGCCCGGTACCCCGGTCACATTGACTCTGCTGCGAAAGTCTTCGCCGCATCCGGTAAATGTCACGATCATTCGCAACTATGTCCAGCAGGAAGTAGTTGTCTCGCAGATGATTGACCCGGTTCGAAAAATCGGCTATATCGAGCTGGGTTCGTTCAATGAAGAATCCGACCCGCAAATTAATGATGCACTGACCCGTCTGCAATCTGAAGGCATGCGCGCATTGGTCTTCGACCTTCGTGGAAATCCGGGAGGTCTCCTGAACGCCGCACAGGATGTCGCCAGCCGTTTCGTCGCTTCCGGGCCAATTGTCTGGGTAAAGCAGCGCGGCGCAGATCCTGAGTCGTTGAATGTCGAGCCGTCACAGCACAACCATCCTCGGTATCCCCTTGCCGTCCTGGTGAACGAAGACAGTGCATCCGCTTCGGAGATCACATCCGGGGCAATCAAAGATAACAACGNNACAAGGCTGGAGTACTGATCGGCAACACTACGTTTGGCAAAGGTCTGGTGCAGACAATCATTCCGCTGCAGGATAAATCCGCAGTGGCGATTACGACCGCACACTACTACACCCCTCTGATGAAAGATATCAACCACAAGGGAATTGAGCCGGACATCAAGGTCTTGTTGAGCGACCAAGATCAGCGAGAGATGAACGACTACGGCGACACGCATCCTTCCGACATCGTCGACCTGAAGTACGACAGACAGCTTATCGCAGCGGTCTCCAATTTGACAACCCGGCTGGCTAACGGCGAGCGGCCCGAGTCCTGGCACTAGACTCAGACGAGCAAACCATGCCGGCATTGCCAGAACCAGACATCAATCAGTCCGGCGCCCCAGACGCGCAGCTCCGCTTCTTCCAAGCGGCAACGACTGTTCTGCTTGTGCTGCTTGTATGTGCGGTCGGCTACTACGTCTACCGTCAGCACACGCTCCAGCCGGTTACTGTGCTCGTAGGCGGTAAGCCAGTCGCCGTCGTCGAAAACATGGCGGCGGCCAAGGCGCTCATTACCACAGTACAAGCTCAGCAGGTCGGCCCCGAATACTTTGCTCACGACGATCCTCGTTTCGCGGAAGATGTAGAATTTCAGACAACAAACGGGCAGACACTGATTGACTCCTCCGATGCTGCGGCTGCCAAGCTTGCCCACGCCGCCCACACCATTGTCGATGCCGATGTGATTGTCGTCGACCAAAAGCCGATTGTCGGTCTCCCGGACGCCCAAACAGCGCAGGCTGCAGTCGATGAACTCCGCGACCACTACGCCTCGATGCCCCCGGATGCCCCGCTCGAAGAGAAACCGTCATTCGCCCAGACCGTAACAATAGATCGCCGCACAGTCTCGGCCGCATTGGCTCGTCGGAATGCGGACGATGCCGCGCAGGTACTGTGGACGCCCCCTCCAGCAACGACTTACACGGTCAAGTATGGAGAAACAGGCTGGATCATCGCCAACAAGTTTAAGATGTCGTTGACCGACTTCCTGCGCGCGAACGCAGGGCACGATGTGAATCGGCTGAAGCCGGGGGATTCGGTGATCATCAGCAGAACATTCCCCCCAATTGATGTCATCGTCAAAAAGAGACAAGAACTGACCGAACATTTTGGCGGAACCGGCCTTCGACAGATGACCGAGATTGACACTTATATGGATGGTGTTGAAGTGGGAGCGCCGGTCGCGACAAGCATGCTCACCTTACAGCGCGCGACACCGCGTTACTCGATCGATTAGCTTCCGCTCAGGACCGCGATTGTTCCCATTGCCTTCGCAACAAGCACTTCTTTTCCATCGTTCAGCAGCCACAATTCCGACTCGGAAACAGTGACCGTATTACCCGGGCGGACAACATCCGCGCGGCAGCGAACGCTTTCCCCGGCAACAGCACGCAGGTAGTTGATCTTAAACTCAATCGTCACCACCCGTTGTCCGGCGGCGACTAACGTATGCGCGGCCAACGCAAGACCAAGATCGGCCAGAGTGGCAAGAACCCCGCCGTGGACGATTCCATCGTGCTGAAGGTGAATACGTTCAATTTTGAGGGTCGTTTCGAACCAGCCGGCTCCAATACCCGAAAGAACAATCCCCAGATGCTCGGCGAGCGGCTGGTTGAGGAGGGCTGCCTCGGTGGCGGAAGCGAAATCCGGATTTTTGGGAGTCATAACCGGCGCACCAGGTAAAAAACGGAGAGGGTGGGATTCGAACCCACGGAGGCTTGCACCTCACTCGCTTTCGAGGCGAGCGCACTAGACCGGGCTATGCGACCTCTCCAAGGCGGAATAACGAACGTTCATTATTGACGCAGCTTAATTGACTGGGGCTGGAGGGAGTCGAACCCCCGACACAAGCCTTAGGACGGCCCTGCTCTATCCACTGAGCTACAACCCCGGATCATGGAACCCCATTATAGCACGCGCTTCCCTGCGCTGCGACCGGATGTCGGGCATTAATAAGGCCGGGCTGTCCCGGCCGCCTAAAATCAAAAGCAAAAAAATGGTGCATCCGGAGAGATTCGAACCCCCGACCCCCAGCTCCGCAAGCTGATGCTCTATCCGCTGAGCTACGGATGCATAACATCATGCTTTCAATCCAGCAGCAGATTATACCACCGCCGCACCGCATTCGCGTTCAGCCTAAGAAAATTCAGTTTGTGCAGAGCTGCCTGACCGTGCGAAGATAGGCTGCTAGTCAGTCAATTTATTCACTGTCCCACAATACAGAACCTCGACCGCTGGAGCAGTAGGAGCGGCACCCCGAAAGATGATCGGAAACACGGGCAAACAAGGTGCGCACGCCCGGTTACCGTTTCCTTGACACCTGAACAGAAGCATTGCTATACTAATCTGCAAAAACGGCAAATTAATTGTTTGCTGGGATCAGCTTCGAAGAAGAGGAATTAACTATGTCAGGCCACTCCAAATGGCACAATATTCAACGGAAAAAGGGTAAGACTGATGCCGCGCGCGGCAAAACCTTCACCCGCTTGACCCGCGACATTATTGTCGCCGCACGCATGGGAGGCGGAAACCCCGACTCTAACATCCGCCTTCGCTACGCCGTTCAGAAGGCGCGCGAAGCGTCGATGCCGGCCGACAACATTAAAAGGGCTATCCAACGCGGCACCGGCGAAGTTGCGGGTGTCAGCTACGACGAGATCACTTATGAAGGCTACGGCGCCGGTGGAGTCGCGGTGCTTGTTCAGTGCATGACCGACAACAAACAGCGAACCGTTTCGGATGTCCGATCTTACTTCACGAAGACCGGCGGCCGCCTCGGAGAAAACGGCAGTGTGAGCTATCTCTTCGAGCCCAAAGGAATTATTGAGATCGATGCCGGTATTACCAATGAAGATGCTCTGATGGAGCTGGCAATTGAGGCCGGCGCCGATGATGTACAAAACACCGAGGACGGCGGCTTTGAAATTATCACCGGACCGGGAGAACTGCATGCCGTGCAGCAGGCCTTGGAAAACGCAAAAATAAAGTATCTCTCTGCGGAAAGCGTCATGGAGCCGGTCAATCATGTCGAACTCAGTGGAAAAGAAGCCCAGCAAGTCATCAAGCTGCTGGAGCTGCTGGAAGAAAATGACGATGTTCAGAACGTCTTTTCCAACTTCGAGACCAACGATATCGACTCCGAAGGCTGAACCTCAACGGAACAATTTTCTCTCTTGGTCAGTCGTACAAGCAATGAACCATAAA
>PLAD01000194.1 GCA_003134215.1 Armatimonadota bacterium | reverse complement strand
GCGACATCATTATCGACGGCGGCAACTCCTATTACAAAGACTCCGTAAGGCGTGCGCAATCACTCGCTGCGCATGGTATTCATTTTCTTGATGCCGGCACTTCCGGAGGGGTTTGGGGCTTGAAGAATGGTTACTGCCTTATGGTTGGCGGAGATGCAGATGCGTATGGTAAGGCGGAGCCGATTTTCAAAACCTTAGCTCCGGAAAACGGTCTCGTCTATACCGGTGCCAGCGGCAGCGGTCACTATACGAAGATGATCCATAATGGCATCGAATACGGTCTGCTGCAAGCGTACGGTGAAGGCTTCGAAATTCTTGGCGCCAGCGAATATAACTTAAACTTGCTTGAGATATCCAAAGCTTGGCGTTATGGCAGTGTCGTTCGCTCGTGGCTCCTGGAACTTCTAGTCGGGTCTTTCGAAAGTGATCCGCACTTAGAGCATGTCAAGGGCTATGTCGAAGATTCTGGTGAAGGAAGATGGACGATTCAGGAGGCGATAGACCATAATGTTCCTGCGCCGGTTATAACTTTGTCCTTGTTTGAACGTTTCCACTCCAGGAAACCGGATTCATTCTCAGCCAAAGTAATCGCTTCTTTGCGCAATCAGTTCGGAGGGCATGCGGTCCAGCACGAGTCAGTGGCTGACGCAACGGGATCGGGCGGATCAACAATCGAGACCGGAGTATCTGAAGCATCGATGGGCGTTTCAACAACGCCGCAATCTTAGAGGATAAAATGACACAAGTAATCCAGTCTTACCCGTTACATCCGCCGGCGCATCCTGCCACAGAAAAACCGCTGCCGCCATGTAACATCATTATTTTCGGAGCTACCGGCGACCTTACTCACCGAAAGCTTATGCCGGCCCTTTTCGCGATACACGGTCAAGGGCTGTTGTCGGACCAGATGCACATCATTGGTTTTGCGCGCCGCGAGTTTACGGACCATTCATATCGCGAGGAAATTAAAGAGTCGATCCAGACTTTTGCTCCTGAGATCTGGAAAGAGTATGAAAGCGACTGGCCTAAGTTTTCCGACCGGATCTTCTTTCATCGCTCGGAGTTCGACAGCGCTCACGGCTACACCTGGCTGAAGAAGCGGCTCGATGATTTGGACCTTTGCAGTGCAACCTGCGGCAACCGATTGTTTTACCTAGCGACTCCGCCATCCAACACCTCGGAAATTGTCAAACAGCTCTCTGCGGCGGGCCTCAACAATCCAGGACCGGATCGGGCTACGAAAAAGATGAATCCGAACGCCTTTGCGCGGATTATTGTCGAAAAGCCGTTTGGTTCCGACCTCGCGTCAGCCCAAGCGCTTAATGTCGAACTTAAGGCGGTGTTCAACGAACATCAGATCTACCGGATCGACCACTATCTGGGCAAAGAGACTGTCCAGAATATCTTTGTCTTTCGATTTGCGAACGCGATCTTCGAGCCGATCTGGAATCAGAAATATGTCGACAATATCCAGGTTACAGTTGCAGAGACTGTTGGAGTTGAGAACCGAGCAGGATACTTCGACCACGCCGGCGAGCTGCGGGACATGGTTCAAAGTCATGCGCTTCAGCTATTGACGCTTGTCGCTATGGAGCCGCCGATTTCCCTCGACGCCAACGCCATTCGGGACGAAAAAGTCAAGGTTCTGAAATCGCTGCGTCCGATTGCCGATTACGAAATCGAACAGTTTACCGTCAGGGCTCAGTATGATACGGGGATGATTGAGAGCAAGCCGGTACCTGCTTACCACACCGAAAAAGGCGTGGCGCCTGACTCGTCTACTGAGACTTACGTCGCACTTAAAATGGAAGTGCAAAACTGGAGATGGGCGGGTGTCCCATTCTACATTCGAGCAGGCAAGCGCCTTCCGAAGCGAGCAACTGAAATCAATATCCAGTTCAAAAATATTCCGGGTATCCTGTTCGCCCATATGGCATCATCAGGAGTCGAGCCGAATGTATTGACTATCCGTATCCAGCCGGATGAAGGCATATCGATTCGCCTTGGTGCGAAGCCACCTGGTCCGAGAATGAAGGTCGAATCTGTGGAACTCGACATGACATACGGCACCACGTTCGGATCGCAAATTCACGATGCTTATGAGCGGTTATTGATGGATGCTATGCTTGGCGAGGCAGCGCTCTTTACCCGGGATGATGAGGTAGAAGCCGAGTGGGCCTATATTTCGCCGATCATCAAGGCTTGGGGCGAAAGCGAGACCATGCCGGTACACAAGTACAGCGCCGGCACATGGGGCCCGGATGCGAGCGTGGTACTCCTCGACCGAGATTCTCCAGGCCGCAGATGGTGGGACCGATAACGACGGTTCGGCGGCTCGATTCGTTCAAGTGTGTTTATCGTCCGATACTGCGAGCGTTGCTGACTGCGCTCGTCGGGTTAATCATCTTTTATAACCCTGTGCTCGCTCAAGGCCGGTCGGTAGTTCCGACCGGCCTTGAAGCCAGTGAACCGAGCATTTCGTCACTTCCGCCGGTAAGCGCGTCTGTCGGCGCGATCTGTACTTTTCCTGGTGAAAGCGTTAGACTGTCGCTTTCAGCGACGGGACAGGGTGGCCGAGCTATCGGAGATTGGCGCTGCTCAGGCGGCGGATTTTCCCCTGATCAGCGTGGAATCACTTCGAAGCCCCTGATATCCAATCTGCTCAACAGGCCTTCCGCGACATGGATTGCACCGGGTGTTGGAGAATACACTGTATCGTGCACCGGCAAGTTGATTGAATTCCTACCACGCCCCCGCGGTTCGGCTTCTGATATTACGAGTTTACGCCCTTGCAGCATTCAGATCGACGTATGCAGCGCCAGTTTAACAGTGAGGAGGATGCAAGCCGGGGCAAACGGCGGTCTCCAACCGCCGGGGTCGGATTCGCCTTTTACATCGACAGCGATAGTTGCCGCCGGTAATATTTCTACATCGGACCATAGAGGGGACGCCCAGATTACAGTGCATCTTCCGAATGGCAGGCCTGCTCCGATCGGTTCACGGTTCATAGCCCGCGCTTTAGTCATTGCCGGCGGACAAGGGCCGACAGATCCGCCAAACAATGTTACGGCAAGCTTTCAACTCGGCAGCTTTGTTATTTCATCCAATGATGGACAGGCGATAATCCCAGGAGCTTTTACTTCGGGGAACCGCACAGAAACCTGTACGGTGGCCATACGGTATGGAAGTTCCGAAGGACCGAAGGCTGGATTTAAACAGGTTTGGAACGAAAACGCGAACTCCTTTTCCTACGATCCTTATTTTGAATATGACTCGGTCACAAGAGTGTCCTACAAAATGGCTTTTGAAGATGAGCCGACCGGCGCCATGACGCCAATTACTGGACATCATCTTGTGTTCACCACATCGTCCGTGTCGGGGTTAGAATGGAACGATAAGGTCCAGGACTATGTGCCGGTTAACTATGATGCAGACCAGTTAAACGAAAATGGTTACTCTGACATAAACGTCTGGGGCCCAGTGGTTGAGGACAATGGCGTGTATACCTCGGCCATCAATATTCCTTCCGATTGCGTATCTAACGTCAAACCAGACTGCGACCTCATTCCAGACGCTATTGGATTCTCAGTTATCGACGAGGATGCGTACCGTGCTGAGTAATTCAATCCAGAGATGTTTCGAATGTTGTTCGCTTTGTACCGCCCTCTTTATAGCAAGTTTGTCATCGTTAAATTTGCCTTGTGCAGCCGGGTTGACTCATGCCCTGATTCCGGCACAAAGCACCTTCGATCGAAGTCGAGTTCAAGAACTGCTTGATTCAGTAGAAGCAGGTACCAACGCTTCGACGCTCGAGTCTGGTTATTTCTTACGACGTGGGCAGCCGCCGCTGTCGCAGGGTGACGGCTATGCCATGGTTGAAGCTGCAATTGAAAAGGAACACATTGCAAGCGACCGCTGGTTTGTTCTGGAATCCGTGAGGGCTTTCGCGGCCCTTCGAACCCCCGGAGTAGAGCCGGACGAAGCATACGACGCTTATGGAAAGATTTTTAATATGGCTGCGCAAGCCAAAACGACGTTCGCAATTGACTGTGTTCGGAAGGCGGTTCGAATGTATGTTTACAGCGTGCCCGGCCGGATTAATTTTCTGCAGTTGCCGGACGACAAAGTGACGACTGATTTGCTATTTCAGGCTTGGAACGTCTACTATTACGTGCTCCCGGCAGATGAAAGCGGCGATAATCCGGATTGGCTCCCGGCAATTGAGTGGACATCGTCTGATGCCCAATTTTTACCACTCGTACAGCAGATGATCCAGACGTCACCTAGTAATTCATTCAGTCTGAGGAAAATTGCTGTTTCTTTGTCCGAAGGCAGTGATCCGTCGGGCGCTCTAAAGGCTCTCAAAGCTTGTCGCTCGATGTTACCGTCTGATCCAGACGAGGAGGCATGGTACTTCGGCACAGTCGAAAAGCTTTTAGACCAGGTTAATGACCATCCGTCCGCAATTCTAGCCGCGCAAGATCAAATCGCGACCATGGGCACCGGCTACGGACGCCTGGCTGAAGAGTTATTTCTATCGGAGGACAACATCGGTTTCCAGAAGAGCATTAGCTATTTGGACGGAAATACAGCAGCGGCTATCGATGTGCTGGACGCGGCTGACCGGCTCGAAGAACTTGCTGCTTTGAATGAAGATAAAAATCAGACAGCAAGGACGTCTGCTGCTCTTGTACTCAATTCATTTCTTTCGTCAAACCGACCAATGAACGAAGTGGACAGGCTGCATGCGGAGAGCTGTCTTGCCGGCATTTATCTTGCTGAGTCGAAGTTCAAACTAGCGGAAAAAACGTTAGAAAGCGCCCTCAAAGCGCCAGAGCCTACTGATGCTCAGGCACTAAACTACTATTGTTCGCTTGAACAAACTAGAAAAGAATTAGAGACAGCACAAACCGCGGGTACTGTGGAATGAAGTGTTGTAGACGCCGCAGTAAATCAGTATGCAGAGCGTATTCTTTCACTTTCGCCGCAGCGTTTCTAGCGTTTATGTCAACGTTCTCCCCGGCAAAGTGCTCTCCGAGTCACATCACCGATGACAATGATTCAACATCGACGATCCATATTATCTTTACAGCTAAAAAGTACGTTCCCGGTGGTGTACCTCCGGTAATTATGGACTTAAACAGTGTGCCATCGGCCGGACCCACCGCTATTTGGGCAGGTCAAGCAGTACGGCTAAACGCAGTTGTTGGTCAGGGACTGTCAGGAGGCATGGCAACTGCCCCAGAATGGTATGCCGATCCAGCCGGATGTCCCCTAAGTGGTTACAGTATCGCTCCTGACTTTAGCTACTGCCGAGCGATCCCCTTCAATACTTTAAACCCCGAACAGTCCGGCGAGACTCGATGGTACTGGGTAAACGGTGGTCCAGACCTTGAAGCGCGCTGCACAGTTGTAGATTCAACAAACAATTTCCGGTTTGCATCGGCCGACTTCAACGTCATTAAACCGGAGAGCACGTTTAGTGCAACAATGATAGTTCCTTGCGCTTGGAAAAGCACGCGTACGCAGTACGGTATGGGACTTGGCTATTACGAAGTAGACGGCCTCGGCAGCAAGCCGGGAATTACGTTCAGCTACGGTATTTCCAACGGCCCGGTTTGGCAGGACACGAAAAATACTCCACTGGGAGTTAGCGAGCTGCTGCAACTGCTGGATACATGGAAGTCGTCCAGCCCTCAAACGAGCGGTGATTGTTTGCAAGGGCTGCAACGGCCCATTCTCGACCACGGCGATTTTCCTGCAGACGATGACGATACGCCAGCCGATTACGACCTGGACGAGGAACTTGGAAATGACCTACAGTTTGCTGCGACGACTTACCTGACATGGAAGTATCCAGATGGCATCTTTGTAATTTTGAGGCGAATTGACTGGGGATTCCGGGAAGTTGTCCGTCCCCGCAACGTGCCCCTGCTGCTCAAGGTCGGACTCTTCACACCGACCTATGAAATACAGGAGCCAGGACGCGCGACTATAGTTGGAGAACCGTCTTCGGATACCATCAGTTGGAATTCAAACTGCGTTGTGGGAGGAGACTGACTTCCCGGTCGTCCGAAGCGGCACCAGGTATAATGCGTCCAGTTAAGAAGGGACGGTGATGAAGATATGCTCGAGGACGCTCAACGTGAACTCGAAACTCTTCAGACGCGCTTTGACGATTTGAGGGGTCACCTTTGACCTCCCGACAAAGCAGTCGGAGATAGCTTCTCTGGAAGCAGAAGCGGGTGAATCCAAGTTTTGGGACGATCCGGCGGAAGCGCAAATTAAGATGCAGCGTCTTAATGCGCTGAAAGATACAGTTCAACCCTGGTATACGCTTTCTCAACGACTTGATGACGTCCGGATGCTTGTCGATCTGGCCATGTCGGAAGAGGAGCCGTCAGAATTCGAGGCTGAAGTTGCGCTGGAAACCAACGAGATAGTCAAGCAGATCGATCGTCTGGAGATTGAGACGCTGCTGTCCGGTCCTCACGATGCCTCGAACGCTTATATCGAGATTAATGCCGGCGCCGGCGGCGCGGAAGCAAACGATTGGGCGAATATGCTGCTGCGGGCTTATTTGCGCTGGGCGGAACGGCGAGGCTTTAAGACTGAGATTCTTGACATAGTCGACGGGGACGTCGCCGGTTTGAAGAGTGTCACGATTTATGTCCAAGGACACAATGCCTACGGCCTTCTGCAGGGCGAACGCGGCGTACACCGACTTGTGAGACTTTCGCCATTCAATGCGAACAACAAACGGCAGACATCGTTTGCCGGAATAGACGTCACGCCAGAGGTAGCCGAAGTCGGCGAAGTCGAACTCGACGATAAAGATATTCGGATCGACTACTATCGCGCATCGGGTGCGGGCGGCCAGCACGTCAATAAGACATCGTCGGCAGTAAGGATCACGCATGTCCCAACTGGTCTTGTGGTTGCCGTTCAAAATGAGCGAAGCCAGCACCAAAATCGGGAAGTCGCGACGAATATATTAAAAGCACGCCTACTGGAACTTGCCCGGCAGGAAAACAAGGCCAGTATCAACGAGCTATCGGGTGAACGGAAGGGCATAGAATTTGGATCGCAGATCAGAAACTATGTCTTTCAGCCATACACGCTGGTAAAGGATGTACGAACCGGCCATGAAACTGGTGATATAATCCGGGTAATGGACGGAGAGATAGACGACTTTATCGATGCATTCCTGCGATGGAATCGCTCTCAAAAGGATGATCAGGCGTTATGAGCGTGCGAACTTCGGTTTTTGCGTCGGATCTAGCGCTGCGCAGCAACGGCGGAAAACGCCGCACGGTTGGAGGATGGCTGCATACGGTTGCATATGCAGTCTGGCTGGGCGGGCTGATTGCGATCGGAGCTTTCGTTGCGCCTCATGTTGCCGAGATCATCCAGACTAATCCACAGCTTGCTTCTAATAAGCCGTTGCAGAATGCGATACTTATCAACGTCATTGGAAACAGTTTCAGAACGTTCAACACCGCCTGCTATGTTTGCGGCGGATGTATGATTTTCGGCGATCTTTTGCAGTCCGCTGTGTCCGCGCCGGGCTACCGAAGGTTCACCCTTGCGCGAACGTTCTTTACAGTCCTTCTGCTGGCAACGGCGGCATTTTTAGGATGCATTATTTTCCCACAGATGGATGCGGCACGCAATGCGGGGAACATGACTTATTTCGATATTCTGCACAAACGTTACGTCTTAATTTCGGAACTGCAATTAATACCGCTGTTGATCATCCCATTTCTTACTTCACGACGTGACCAGAGCATCGACTCCAGGTTTTAGTAGACTCAACATGCTGAATTTCGAAACAACTCATCGGTCTCGGCGACTGCGTAGTTCTCCAAATCTTCGTTCGCTCGTCCGCGAAACGGTGATCGATGTCGAAGACTTCATCTACCCTTTGTTCGTTATTCCAGGGACTGGCGTTCGGCGTGAAATCGGCTCGATGCCGGGCGTGTACCACCTCTCAGTGGACGAAATCGTTCGTGAATGCCGTCTCGTCGCCTCACTGGGCATTCCGGGAGTGCTGCTCTTTGGGCTGCCGCCGGAAAAGGACGAGTTAGGGTCCGGCGCCTGGGCTGCAGAGGGAATTGTTCAAAAGGCAGTCACTGCAATCAAGAAGCAACTGCCCGAGTTGATCGTTGTCACCGATGTTTGTCTCTGTGAGTACACATCACACGGGCACTGCGGCATTTTGGAGAACGGACGGGTTTTGAACGATCCTACTCTCGAACTCCTGGTCAAGACTGCAGTCAGTCATGCTGCTTCAGGAGCGGATATAGTGGCACCGTCCGATATGATGGACTTCAGAGTGGCGGCGATTCGATCTGGGCTGGATGACGGCGGGTTTAGCGATACGCCGATCATGTCGTATGCCGCCAAGTACGCATCGGCGTTTTACGGGCCGTTCCGCGAAGCAGCGGAGTCGACGCCGGCGTACGGTGACAGGCGTGGATATCAGATGGACAGCGGCAACCGTCGCGAAGCCATCAAAGAGGTAACTCAAGACATCGCGGAGGGAGCGGATATCGTGATGGTGAAACCCGCCCTCGCCTATCTCGATATCATTCGGGAAGTCAGAAATCTGACGACAGTTCCTTTAGCGGCCTACAATATCAGCGGTGAGTACTCTATGATTAAGGCAGCGGCGCGGAACGGGTGGCTTGACGAACGCACTGCGGCGCTCGAAATTCTCACTGGCATTAAACGGGCAGGCGCCGATATTATCATAACCTACCATGCTTTAGATGCTGCGCGTTGGCTAGCGAATTAGCAGACTCAGAGGAGCTCAAGGTTAACCAAGTGACTTGGAATAGTAAGTTGCCCGTGGGTTTGAACGGAACTGAAGTCACGAATAGACGGTTTACGAGGTATAACCAACCGGGCTAACCACACGGAATGGTTCGAGAGGAGTATTGAATTTCATGAGCGGAGCGGCAGCAGTAACAGTTGCAGAGTTTGATAACATCGTCTTGCAGTCGGAGATTCCGGTGCTGGTAGATTTTTGGGCGGTCTGGTGCGGTCCCTGTCGAGCGGTAGCGCCGGCAGTGGATGCCGTCGCGCTAGAGTTCTCCGGCCGAGCCAAAGTAGTTAAGGTCAATGTAGACGAAGAGCCCGAAATCGCTGGGCGTTACGGGGTTCAAAGTATTCCGACGCTTGCCATCTTCAAAGAGGGCAAACTCGTGGATCAGTTGGTCGGAGCATTGCCGAAGCAGGCAATTTCAGACAAACTTGGCAAATACGCCGGTTAAACTGGTACTATTCGACCGTGAATACGATGTTTACAGCATTGAACTGGCAGAGCTTCTCTTGGAGAAGCGCCGGCGATCGTTGACTGCCTGATAGTCGATAGGTGTGGGCGAGCCGCTTCCCTGGAAGCGGCTCGTTTTTTTTATTTGTGGTTCCCTGCCGGGTATATTCGCAAGTATCTTGAAAGGATCCTGAAGAGTTGGCAGTTAAGTATTTTCCGACGCTGGAAGAATTTCGAAATAAAGCCAATGAGGGCAATTTGATCCCGGTATGGCGTGAAGTACTGGCGGACACAGAGACGCCGGTCTCTGCGTTTTATAAAGTCGCGTACGGACGACCCTATGGATTCCTGCTCGAAAGTGTCGAAGGCGGAGAGCAATTAGCCCGTTATTCGTTCCTCGGCAGTGACCCGGCGCTTGTCTTCCGAAGTAAAAACAACGTTGCATCTGTCGTTGAGCACGGCGAAACGACCGAAATTCCACTGGAATGGGGCAAAGTCGACCCGCTCGATGTGCTCAAAAAGCTGTTAGACCGCTACCAGTACGTCTCTTCGCCGGAGCTTCCAAAATTTGTCGGCGGTGCGGTCGGCATGATTGGCTACGATACTGTCCGTTTCTTTGAGAAGCTTCCTGAGAAAAATCCTGACGAAATCGGCTTAGACGACTGTCTATTTCTTTTTACTGACGCATTGCTTGTGTTTGATCATGTCAAGCACAAAATGCTCGTTCTATGCAACGCGGAAGTAAGAGGCGATGTGGATGCAGCTTATCACTTAGCAGTATCCAAAATCGACGAACTGGTAGATCGCCTCCGCTTATCGTTTTCCAAGCCTGAACTTACAGGGCTACAAACAGAGTCAGTTGAATTTATATCGAATATAACATAGGATGCTTAC
>PLAD01000091.1 GCA_003134215.1 Armatimonadota bacterium | reverse complement strand
ACATCCCGAATGTCGGCGAGGACGCTCTAAAGGATCTCGACGAGCGAGGCATCATCCGAATCGGCGCCGAAGTACGGCCGGAAGACATTCTGGTGGGACGGGTTGCACCGAAGGGACAGAGCGAACTGACCGCTGAAGAGCGCCTCATTATCGCGATCTTCGGTAAGAAGGCGGAAGAGACCCGCGATGTCAGCCTCCGTGTTCCCCACGGCGAAAAAGGCAAGATCGTCGACGTTAAGGTCTTCTCGCGCTACAAGTACAAAGACAAGACCGGGCGGGTCTTCGACTTCTCGAAGAAGCCGGACTCTCTGGTAAGCGACGAGTGGGAAGGCGAGCTGGAGCGGCTGCCGGGCGACGAACTGTCTGCCGGGATCAATATGCTGGTGCGTGTTTACATTGCGCAGAAGCGAAAGATCATGGAAGGCGACAAGATGGCCGGCCGCCACGGAAATAAGGGAGTCGTTTCGCGGATCCTTCCGGACGAGGACATGCCGTTCCTTCCGGACGGCACCCCGGTGGACATTGTCCTGAACCCGCTCGGCGTCCCTTCGCGTATGAATATCGGACAGGTGATGGAAACACACCTCGGGCTTGTCGGTAAGGCCCTGGGATGCTCGTTCGTCAACCCAATCTTCGAAGGTTCGACCGAAGCGGAGATTCTTGGAGAGCTCGACCGCTATGCACAGCACGTGCGCCGCGATCTTCTCAAGAACTACGTCGAGAAAGAACTCGGTATTGCGATTGAGACCGGCCGAAAAGATACGCTGGAAACTGTCTACGACAAGATTCGAACCGAACTCACTGAGCTCGATGCAGTCGATCTGGAGAACATCGCACGAATAGTTGCGGCGCCTCCGGCAATCGAACTGCCGTTGGATCTTGAACAGAGCGAAGAAGAGCAGCCGGTCGTTGCGATCGAGAACTACGACATCGAACAGATTGTCAAGGCAATCGAGCGAAACATCCGTATCCGCGGCGGTATCAACGAGAAGACAGGCAAGTTCCGATTACGTGACGGTCAAACCGGCGACTACTTCCACCAGGATGTGACGATTGGTCAGATCTACATGCTGAAGCTGGCTCACCTTGTCGACGATAAGATCCATGCCCGTTCAACCGGTCCTTACAGTCTGGTAACTCAGCAGCCTCTCGGCGGCAAGGCGCAGTTCGGNNTGGAAGTCTGGGCGCTCGAAGCATATGGTGCGGCTTACACGCTGCAGGAGATTCTGACGATCAAGTCGGATGATGTCCTCGGTCGGGTCAAGACCTACGAAGCGATCGTCAAGGGCGATGCGATGCTGGAGCCCGGTGTTCCGGAGTCATTCAAGATTCTGGTCAACGAACTGCAGTCGCTTGGCCTCAAGGTCGCCGTCGAAGACGAGAGCGAACGTGAAATCGACCTCAAGGACAAAGAGGACGATTACGAGGATGGACGGATTGGGGGTCGCATCGGCGGCGCACCTGCTCCGAGCCGCGAGAATGTTCTCGCCAAGCGTGGTTTCGCACCCGCCGGAACATACAGCAAGCCGTCGGTTGCGGATGAAGTCGCCGCAAGCTTCATCGCCGACAACACGTAGTCTGTGCTAGCGTCGATCTCCGAGCCTGATGCTTCGGGGATCGACGCAGCCTGAACGTTTTGTGATAAAGACACAGGAAACAGCGAAAAAACAATGGCAGATGTTAGTGCATTCAATAAGATCCGCATCGGAATTGCGTCTCCCGAAGAGATCCGTCACTGGTCCTACGGAGAGGTAAAGAAACCCGAAACAATCAACTATAGAACGTTCAAGCCGGAGCGTGACGGCCTGTTCTGCGAGCGCATTTTTGGTCCCGTTAAGGACTGGGAGTGTCACTGCGGCCGTTACAAAAAGGTCAAGTTCAAAGGCATAATTTGCGACCGCTGCGGTGTCGAAGTGACCCGAAGCAAAGTTCGCCGCGAGCGTATGGGCCATATCGAACTGGCAGCTCCCGTTTGCCACATTTGGTACCTGAAGGGAGTCCCTTCCCCACTCTCCCTGTTGCTCGACATCAGCCCGCGGCCGCTGGAGAAGGTGCTCTACTTCGCATCGTACATCATCACCTCTGTAGATCGAGCGCGCATCAATAATGAGATGCCGGAATACCGCGCAAATATCGAAGCCGCCGTTCTCGACATCGAGAGCCAGGGCGAAGAGATGGCGGAGGAAGCTCGCCAGCACTTCGCGACTGATATCAAAGAGCATTCGGCTGAGTATGTCGCTCAGATCGAGGCGGAAGATACCGAAGAGCTCGAAGAGGGCGAAGAGCCGGTGCGCCACGATGTGTGGAGCGTAGAAGACATTAAGTACCGCGAAAAGCTTCTCGCCGAAGAGCTCGAAGAGATTAAGACCGACACCGCCGATCGAATTACCCGCATTCGCGAAGGCCTTGTCCTGATCGACGAAAAGGTCGAGAAGAAGCTTCTTCTTGCCGAAGACGATTGGAGCAAGATCGACGACGTGCTGACCGTACTCGATGATCGTATGCAGGGCCGAGACATTCCTGCGATTGTCCAGGCAGGTATGGGCGGCGCGGCTGTCCGCTCGCTGCTGACCGAAATCGACCTCGAAAAGCTCGCTCGTGAACTTCGCCAGGAAATCGCGCAGACTCAGGGCGCTAAGCGTGCTCGTGCGATCAAGCGACTTGAAACCACTGATGCGTTTATCACTTCGAAGAGCCGTCCTGAATGGATGATCCTCGACGCTGTCCCGGTCATCTCGCCGGAATTGCGCCCGATGGTCCAACTCGATGGCGGCCGTTTTGCGACATCCGACCTGAACGACCTTTATCGACGTATCATCAACCGCAACAACCGTCTCAAGAAGATTGTTGAAATCCGCGCCCCGGAAAGCATCGTCAATCACGAAAAGCGACTCCTCCAGGAAGCAGTAGATGCGCTGATCGATAACGGACGGCGTGCACGACCGGTCGTCGGTTCGAACAACCGACCACTCAAGAGCCTTTCCGACATGCTCAAGGGCAAGGAAGGCCGCTTCCGTAAGAACCTGCTCGGCAAGCGCGTCGACTACTCGGGACGTTCCGTTATCGTTGTCGGTCCGAAGCTTCAACTGCATCAGTGCGGTCTGCCGAAGGAAATGGCCATTGAGCTCTTCAAGCCGTTCGTCATGAAGACTCTGGTACAGCGCGGCTACACCGCCAATATCAAGACGGCCAAGCGAATGATCGACCGGCTGCGGCCAGAAGTCTGGGATGCACTCGAAGAGGTGATCAAGGAGCACCCGGTCTTCTTGANNCGGCGACCAGATGGCCGTCCATGTCCCGCTTTCGACCAACGCACAGGCCGAAGCCCGTGTCTTGATGCTTTCGACCAAGAACCTTTTCAGCCCGGCGAACGGAGGCCCGATCGTCTCGCCGTCCAAGGACATTGTTCTCGGCGCGTTCTTCCTGACCATGCGTGACGACACCGAAGAGTTCTATCCAGAGACGTTCTCGGGACCGAATGAAGCGCTGCTTGCCCACGACCTCGGCTACCTGGATGTCCACCAGCCGATCAAGGTTCGAATCACCGATAAGCAGAGCGGCATTCGAAGCATTCAGGACAGCACCATCGGACGACTCAGGTTCAGCCTGATTCTGCCGGAGGATATGCGCTATATCAACAAGACGCTGGCGAAGAAGGACCTTGGCAAGCTGATTGCAACTTGCTATCAGCGCCATGGCGACGATCGAACCATCCGTCTGCTCGATGATCTCAAGAACCTCGGATTCAAAGAGGCGACCCGCTCCGGCGTCACCGTCGCTTTGACCGACATGGAAGTTCCGCAGAAGAGAAACGAAATTCTTGCGAAGACTGAAAAGGATGTCGCCGAACTGAACAAGCAGTATCGACGAGGACTGATCACACAGGGCGAGCGCAAAGAGAAGGTTCTGGAGAAGTGGCAGGGCGCGGTGAAGGACGTTGGTACGGCGATTTTGACCGGTATCAACCAGTTCAACCCGATCAGCATCATCACCACTTCGGGCGCCCGAGGCACGCCTTCGCAGATCACTCAGCTTTCCGGTATGCGTGGAGTCATGTCCGACCCGTTCGGCAACTTGATTGAAGACCTTCCGGTTAAGTCGAACTTCCACGAAGGACTTTCGGTTCTGGAATACTTTGTTTCGACTCACGGCGCCCGTAAGGGGCTGGCTGACACCGCTCTGAGAACGGCTGACGCCGGTTACCTGACCCGCCGTCTCGTCGATGTTGCACAGGAAGTGATCATCCGCGAGATCGACTGCGGCAGTACCCGTGGTGTCTATGTCGAAGAGATTAAGGAAGGGACCGAAACGATCGAACCGCTCGAAGAGCGACTGTTCGGCCGTTATGTCCCGGAGGACGTCGTCCATCCGACCACCGGCGAGGTCATTCTTGCTGCACATGAGGAACTGGACGAGGAGATCTCGAAGGCAGTTGTCAATGCCGGTATCACACGTGTGCCGGTTCGCAGTGTCCTGACTTGTGAAGCACGTCAGGGAGGCTGCGCGAAGTGTTACGGACGAGATCTGGCGACAGGTCTGCTGGTCGATCCTGGAGTTGCCGTCGGTATCGTCGCCGCCCAGTCGATCGGCGAGCCTGGTACACAGTTGACGATGCGAACGTTCCACACCGGCGGTATCGCCCAGAAGCAGCTCGTGGGAGTCGCTAACGTCCGACAGCGACGTGAAGAGACTCTCCGTGAACTTCACAACGACATTGCACGCGGTATCGTCTCTCTCGAGGACAATAGTGCGGATGCAGTTCCGGTTGCGACCACTACCGCCGCCGGCGGCGATCGTGAGCGAGTTCGTGCAGTCCAGGCGCTCTTGAAGGTTCTTGAAGACGAAGTCGGCGGTCTCCTCCGAGTGGTCGAACTCTTCGAAGCCCGAAAGCCGAAGGGCCAGGCGATTGTCACCGAGTATAACGGCGATGTCGCGGAAATCGAAATCAAGGGTCTGCGACGTGTGATTATCAATGTCGAACAGCAGATCAAGCAGGACTCGTCCGCCGGACTGATCGGGGAAGTCCTTGCTGAGGAAGTTATCCTCGGCGAAGATTCTCTCCCAGCCGGTACCGAGATTGTCGA
Source organism: Armatimonadota bacterium (assembly GCA_003134215.1). Lineage (GTDB taxonomy): Bacteria > Armatimonadota > Armatimonadia > Armatimonadales > Capsulimonadaceae > BOG-944. Next base: position 3,371 of record PLAD01000091.1, on the reverse strand, counting down.
GAAGCATATCAAGGCGTTCCGTTCCTACGAAGTGCCTTCGATCAAGCTGCGTAAAGCGCACCTGGTGCCTTATCGTGGTCAACTGCAGGTTACCAAGGGCGCGCATGTCGTCCCCGGCGACCGGCTGACGGAAGGTCCGCTCGATCCGCACAAGGTGCTCGAACTTCAAGGCGTTATGGGCGTCCAGCAGTATATCGTCCGCGAGATCCAGCGCGTCTATAAGTCGCAGGGAGTCGATATCAACGACAAGCATGTCGAGATCATCGTCCGCCAGATGCTTAAGAAGCGCAAAATCAAGAACAACGGCGACACCCGCTTCCTGCCAGGTCAGGTTGTGGACAAGTTCGAGTTCCAGGATGAGAATGCCCGCGTTCGCGATATCAATCCGGATGGCCAGGAGGCGACTGCCGACTGGGTGCTTCTTGGTATCACCGAAGCATCTCTTGCGACCGACTCATTCCTCGCGGCTGCTTCGTTCCAGAAGACGACTCGCGTTCTTACCGAAGCTGCTGTCTGGGGGAAGAAGGACAACCTGGTAGGTCTGAAGGAGAACGTCATTATTGGCCGACTCATTCCGGCCGGTACCGGATTGCCGCAGTACCGAAATATCGAAGTCGACCTCGAAGGTCTGGATGCCGGCCATGTGCCGCACGCTGGATTTACGACAGCCAACGCCATCCTCGATGGGGGGACACGCGATTTCGACGAGCTGAAAATTGGCACCGAATCGTCGATCTAGCCTGATCGTCAGTTAAGCTTAAAGGGCGCGGGAATACTCCCGCGCCCTTTTTTGGTTTGGTTAGCCGCCGGTAGTCGTGGAATGGTAAAATAGGCTGCGGCTATTCGATCTCGTTCTGGTTCGCGGAACAGTAAGAGACTATATCGGCAAGCCGCTTCCCTTCATTTTCCCTTGCTATCTCCGATCTTCTGCCGTAGGGCCTTTCATACTTTAAGTTGTTTATTATCCATCGCGATAACCCCGTTGCTCGAAATTCGCTGACAGGTTTAAAACGAGCGGATGGGGGTAGGTTTGAGGTGGAGACAATTATCACATGCCTTTAACCCCTTTTCTCGCCCAGAAATTAGACGAGTGCAGACAGTTGCACGATCTGGGGACATCGCCGCAGGAACTTGTCGAAATGCTGCATGACCAGGGCTTGAGTGTGATGGAGGTAAGTCAGGTTGTCGGAGGCATCTTAGGTCTTGAAAATGAAGAAGCGCATGTATTCGTTGCCGACAGCCCGGTCTGGGTAGAAGTGATCGAGCAGTCAACCCCGGTGATCGATCAGATAATGCAGGTCCTTGACCGCGACGGCGATGTAGAAGTCATGAGTGACGGCAGCATCGTCTACAGGGAAGTCCTGGTTGCCGAACATTTGGTACCGCCTCCGGGATAGAGTGCAGTTTATTGCTTTTATCCAAACTCCTCAAAAATCGCCTTCAGATTCAACTAGTGATTCGCACCAAAAAACAGTAAACCGGCGTGGTCCGCGACCCGAAGTCAACCAGTTGACCGAAAGTAATGACTGAGGGAACTCGTCTTTGAGCGGTTGTCGGACGTCTGTACTGATTTTTTCGAAGTTGTACGTAGTCGGCATATTCTTGGCTGGTCCATGATATCCCGTCGCAGAGGCACATGGTACAGTGCAACTAATGAACACGTCAAGGAGAACTGAAAATGTCTGAACAGAATGCACAGACAGTGAAGGTTGCTATAATCACCGGAGGCAGCCGGGGACTGGGACGAAGTACGGTCCTGAGCCTCGCCCGCCGCGGGGTCGATTCCATCTTCACATACCACTCGAATGCCGCCGAGGCAAAGAATGTGGTTGATCTGGTCGCCGCGGAAGGCCGAACGGCGATCGCCTATCAACTCGACTCCGGCGAAATTGCTGCCTTCGACGATTTTGTTTGTCAGGTCAAAGACGGCCTTGCTACGCTTGGAGTACAGTATTTCGACTACCTGGTCAACAATGCCGGAACATCCCTGCACAAGAGTATCGCTGAGACGACCGAAGCGGACCTTGATGCGATCTACAATGTCCACTTTAAAGGCGTCTTCTTTTTGACTCAAAAGCTGCTGCCTCTGATCAACGATGGAGGACGAATTGTTAACATCTCGTCGGGCCTTGCGCGTTTTTCTTTCTCGGGTTAATCCGCATACGCGTAGATGAAGGGAGCCGTCGAGGTGTTTACCCGCTATCTTGCCAAGGAATACGGCCATAAAATCACCGCAAATACGGTGGCTCCTGGGGCTATCGCCACCGACTTTAGCGGCGGAATGGTGCGTGATAACCCCGAGATCAACAAACAGGTGGCATCCGCGACCGCCATGGGACGGGTCGGAGTGCCGGAAGACATTGGCCCAATGATCGCCGCACTGCTTGGAGACGAGAACCGTTGGGTCACCGGGCAGCGAATTGAGGTATCGGGAGGAATGCTCCTCTAACCCAAACTATACACAAGGAGAATTAACAGCCTTAAAGCGGCTCTTGGGCCCCTGCCTGGCGATTGGAGCTGTTTGTAGAGATCGGCGGGCGGAAACATGATTGTCTCCGCCCGTATATCCGCTGCCCCTCAATGACGAAGGACGTGAAAAGCCCGAATTAGAGCAGATCGAACCGATCGAGGTTTGTGACTTTGGTCCAGGCGGCTACGAAGTCTTTGATGAACTTTTCTACCGACCCGTTGAAGGCGTAGACTTCAGCAACAGCCCGCAGCTCGGAGTTGGATCCGAAGATTAGATCGGCGCGCGTTGCTGTCCATTTGACTTCCCCGCTACTGCGGCCGCGCCCTTCGAAGATTGCGGCGGAGTCGGATGTAGGTTTCCAAACGGTACTTTGATCGAGCAAATTGACGAAGAAGTCGTTCGTGAGCGTCTCCGGCCGCTGTGTCAAGACACCGTGCTTCGACCGATCGTAATTTGTGTTCAGTACACGTAATCCGCCAATCAGGACTGTCAGTTCCGGCGTTGTGAGAGTCAGTCGCTGCGCTTTGTCGACTAGCAGCGCTTCGGCGGGAGCGGTGTGGATGCTCTTGATATAGTTTCGGAAACCGTCTGCGGCTGGTTCCAAAGCCGCGAAGGAAGCGACATCGGTCTCTTCCTGGGATGCATCGGCTCGTCCCGGTTTAAACGGCACGGTGATCTCGTGACCAGTTGCCCTGGCAGCCTTCTCGATGCCAACTGATCCGCCGAGGACGATAAGGTCGGCTAAAGAAACCTGCTTACCACTGGTATTCCCGCTGTTAAACTCCTTCTGCAGTCCTTCCAAAGCGAGCAGTATGGGCTGAAGCCGCGCAGGGTTGTTAACTTCCCAGTCTTTCTGCGGGGCTAGCCGAAGACGGCCGCCATTGGCGCCGCCGCGCTTGTC
>PLAD01000263.1 GCA_003134215.1 Armatimonadota bacterium | reverse complement strand
TGTCAGCTCTCTCGCTCCTTTGGGACTGCCTGGGAGATTGACGATCAGCGACTGCTTTCTGATACCAGCGACACCACGACTGAGCGCCGCAAAGACAGTGATCTTCGCACTTTCGTTGAGCAGATAAACAGCTAGGTTGACAGCTTCGCGATCGAATACCGATGAAGTTGCTTCTGGAGTAACATCTCGTGGCGAGAAGCCAGTGCCGCCCGTGGTAAGCACTACGTCGCAGTCGAAATCGTCGACCCATCGCTTCAAAGTGGTCGCTATCGACTTTCGATTGTCGGGTACTACGGCGCTGTAACCTACAATGAAGTCAGGCGAACCTAAAGCTTCAATAACAGCCGGGCCGGACTCGTCCCTGACTTCATCACGGCTGCAGCGATCACTGACTGTCAGTACGCCGACCCGCACAGGACCCATAACCTACTCCTTTGTCGTATACTTCCCGCTGCGGCCGCCTTCTTTGTGCAGCAATTTAATGTCAGAAATCGTCATTGATCGGTCTAATGCCTTGGCCATATCGTAGATCGTCAGCGCCGCAATTGTACAGGCGGTAATCGCTTCCATTTCGACACCGGTCTTCGCGTCAATAGCTGCAAAGGCGGTGATCAGCAGTCCGCTCTCTTCAAACTCAAACTCAATTGATACCGCACTGAGCGGCAGCGAATGACAGAGAGGAATCAGCTCCGGGACCTTCTTCGCCGCCAGGATGCCGGCAATTCGCGCGGTACCCACAGCCTCGCCTTTTGCCAGCGTGTTTTCTCTGATCGCTGTCAAAGCTTCCTGGTTGATCGTGATTCGCGCGCAAGCGGAGGCGGTTCGACGTGTTACTGCTTTGTCTGATATGTCGACCATCGCCGCTGCGCCTTGTTCGTTCAGGTGTGTCAGACGGCTGTTAGTCATCCGCCAATCTGCGCCATAATGCGCAGGCTCCCGCCCTTCTGTACGCGGCCTTCGAAATCAGAATGTTCAGGCTTGTTTGACAACGCGATTCCGACATGCCGCAAAATCTCTTCGTCACTTTTGCCACTTCGCAAATACTGCCGCAAATCATATTCATAGTTGTCCGAAAGGCACGGCACCAGAAATCCATTTGCTGTCAAGCGCAGACGGTTACAGCCATCGCAAAATTTGTGAGAAATGGGACTGATAACGCCGATAGTGCCTACCGCTCCATCGATCTTGTAGACGCTAGCAGTGCTTGACAATGCGGTCTCCACACTTTCCAACTTGAATTTAGATGACAGGCGGGCGATCACCTCGTCGTTACCAATATACTTGGCTTTCCACTCGTATGGCGTCACTTGACCTATAGGCATATATTCCAAAAATCTGACATGGTAGTTTTTAGACATGGTAAGTGCAGCGAAATCGAGTATCTCGTCATCATTGATCCCACGCATCATCACCATGTTCAGCTTCAAAGGGTCCAGTCCCGCCGACTCTGCAGCCTTTAATCCTTCAACAGCGATGTCAAACTTATCCATCCGAGCTATTTTGAGAAAGCGGTCGCGGCGAAGCGTATCCAGACTAATATTGATGCGGCGAAGCCCAGCTTCCTTAAGGCTTTTGACAAGCGGGGACAGAAGCACGGCATTAGTAGTGAGGCCAAGGTCGGATATGACTGGAATTTCCGAGATTCGGCGTACCAGTTCAACCACGTCCGCTCCGCGAACCAGCGGTTCTCCCCCTGTCAGGCGAACCTTCGTCAAACCATGCTGCGACAGCAGGCGTACGACCCTCATTATTTCGTCGAGAGTCAGGAGGTCTTCGCGGTCCTCGTATGNNCCATGTTCGGGCATGCAGTACACACACCGAAGGTTACATCGATCAGTCAGGCTGATGCGCAAGTATGAAACCCGTCGTCCGAATCTGTCGGAGAGCACGGGAAGGTTCGCCAGATGTCTGCGGGCCTGCTTCATTTAAAAAGTATACCTTCGACAAGTTTTGTCTCGAGGCGTTGCATGCGTAATGTCATGTACCCAACGGCGGTCTACCACAGCGTTCGATACCGAAATACAACCAAAATACACAGCAAATTTGACGTTTCATGCTCCAAATGAGAGCAGTATCGGTTTCGGCAAGGTAATTTGTATTGGAACTATTGCTGTCTCGTTGACGAGTGAAGTATCATAGACTATAATAGACGACTGATTACAGAAGATCATGTGCGCTGCCTCAAACTTTGCTCCTCCATCATGTATTTGCAATCGCGATTAAAGGAGACAATACAGGGCATGAATTTAACGTATATGGTCCCCGAAAAAGCGGCATCAATCTGCAGGGCGATAAGAATTGTCGGATGAAAGAAAACCTTCGTCCGAGTCGTCTGCGGATGAATTAGATCAAAACGACGTGGACCAAGACGCTCCACTGTACGTCATTAGCGTCGCTGCAAAGCTTGTTCGTCTTCCAGCTTGGACGTTGAGAGTTTTGGATGAACAAGGCATCGTTGTACCGAAGCGTACCGGCAAGAACCGTAGGCTGTATTCCGACAGTGACCTTTCCAAATTGGTCCGTGTGCGGTCATTAACCGAAGAGTTGGGCGTCAATATGAATGGCGTTCGTATCATTTTACAGTTAGAAGAACAATCTAAACCCGATGGAGGCGATCAGCAACGGTACTGATGTCGCGTTCAATGTTATTCAAGGAGAAATCACGATTGGCAAACCCCGAAATCATAGTGGATGAACCTGGCGTAGCGAACCAGCCCAAGAGCCGCTATTCGCTAGTAGTCCTCGCAGCGAAACGAGCACGGCAACTTAAAGACGGCGCTCCGCCGCTTGTCGAGCCAACCTCACCAAATCTCCTGACAACTGCGCTGCAAGAAATCGCTGCCGGAAAGATCGGAATCATCGAGGCGGCCGAGCAGCCGGACGATGAAGCGCCCCACTATTCACGAGGCGGCTTTATCGCCTCTGAGTATGACGATATCATTAATGATGTCGATCTCTCTCCTGGAGACCTGTCAGATGAAGATGACTCTGACACAGAAATACTAACAGCTCTTTCGGGCGCGTCGAAAAAGACGAAAGCCACAGACGTGTCGGTTGAGGAGTCCTAAGATCGATGGGTAGATCAGTTGGCATCGACCTCGGAACAACGAACTCTGTCGTCGCTGTGCTTGACGGCGGTAAACCGACAATTATTCCGCTGTCTGAAGGCAGCAATCTCTGCCCGTCCGTCGTAGGTTTTTCCAAAACTGGGGAACGTTTAATCGGTCACCTTGCAAAAAGGCAGGCGATAACCAACCCGGAGCGAACCATTGCCTCAATCAAACGGCAGATGGGGACGAAACACACTACTTCAATAGACGGAAAAGAGTACACCCCAGAACAGATCTCGGGAATGATCCTGGAGAAGCTCAAGCAAGACGCCGAAGGTTATCTTGGTGAGCGTATTGACGAAGCCGTGATCACTGTCCCGGCATACTTTTCCAACGCACAGCGAGAAGCGACCAAGAATGCAGGTGAGATCGCTGGAATTGCCGTAGTTCGCATTATCAATGAGCCGTCTGCCGCTGCCCTTGCGTATGGTCAGGACAAGCAAAAAGAACGGCTCATTCTCGTATGGGACCTGGGAGGCGGCACGTTCGATGTGTCAGTACTGGAAGTGTCCGACGATATTTTTGAAGTGCGCGCCACATCAGGTGATACGCATCTCGGCGGCGACGACTGGGACCAGGTCGTAGTTAACTGGCTGGTAGATCAATTCACGCGGCTACATTCAGGCGTAGATATTCGCCAAGATTTGATCGCCATGCAGCGTTTGAAGGAAGCGGCAGAAAAGGCTAAAATTGACCTATCCACAGTTCTGATGACCAACATTAACCTTCCATTCCTCACTTCTGGCACCGATGGTCCCCTTCACCTGGAAACTTCACTGACTCGCGCCGAGTTGGAGAACATTACTGCCGATCTGCTTAACCGAATGATCCGGCCAACGGAAGATGCACTTAAAGATGCCGGCCTGGCGGCATCCGACATAGAGCGGGTTCTGCTTGTCGGAGGCTCAACTCGGATGCCTGCGGTGCAAGCCCTGATCCGTACGATGTTCAACAAGGAGCCGTACAAGGGTATCAACCCTGACGAAGTCGTCGCTGCCGGGGCTGCTCTTCAGGCAGGCATCATCGGCGGAGATGTCCGGGATCTCGTGCTTATAGATGTCACTCCCCTTAGTTTGGGAATTGAAACGCAAGGCGGAATATTCACCCGTCTGATCGAGCGAAACACAGCGATTCCAACCGGTCACTCCCAGCTCTTCACTACGGCAATCGATGAACAGGCTGCAGTCGATATACATGTCTTACAGGGTGAAAGAGACTTCGCAATCGACAATAAAACACTTGGCAAGTTTCAGCTCGTAGGCCTACCGCCGGCACCTCAGGGGGTACCGAGAATTGAAGTAGCTTTCGATATCGATGTCAATGGAATTGTTAGTGTTTCCGCGACCGACTTAGCTACAGGCAATATACAAAAGGTCACGATAACCGCATCTACCGGGCTTAGCCGAGATGAGGTTAGCAAGATGGTACTGGAAGCCGAATCGTATCGGAAGGCCGATGCGAAACGAAAAGACGAGCAAGAGGCGCGGAACAAAGCCGAACAGAAGCTCTTCACTGCGCAGAAGCTCGTTGAAGACGCCAGGGACCTGGTCTCGCAGGAACTAATACGTAAGTGCAATACGTCGGCAATTAACGTGCAAAGTGCACTAAACCAGTATAATACAACGGAAGTAAATAAAGCTGTTGTCGCATTGGACGACAGTATCTTTGCGCTAAGCCGCGCGCTTTACGAAGCTAAGTCAGCAGAACCGACAGGTACTTCCATACCCGAACCGGTCGAACCCAGTAAGCCAGATGCGGCAGCTCCGGCCAAGCCGAATCAAGCAGCAGCGTCATTGTCCCTGGATATACCGAATGCACCGACAGCCGGGGCGAACGAACTGGACGAGTTGTTCGGCAGTGAAGAATAGCGCAAGGGTGCGAAATGAGGTAGCCGCGATTGGCCGCCACGATTTCCTTGACAAAGTTATAGTAAGAGATGGCGAACCAGTCCCGAATGTCTTCAAAACGCGATTATTATGAGGTTCTCGGCGTACAACGTAATGCGACGGCCGACGAAGTAAGGCGAGCTTACCGTAAGCTGGCTCGTCAATTTCACCCGGATGTAAATCCAGGTGATCATGACGCAGAAGAAAAATTCAAAGAGATCAACGAAGCTCAAGAAGTCTTGAGCGACCCAGACAGGAAAGCTCATTACGACCGCTTTGGCCATCAGGCACCGGGCGGAATGGGGCCAGACGCAGCCGGAGGCTTCGGCGACCTCTTCAACATGTTCTTCAACCAGGGTTCCGGCTTCACTTCCGATCCGAGACAGGAGTCCGGACGCGATGGCAAAGACCTGCGAATCGACCTGGAAATCACCCTTGAAGAAGCGGCACGCGGGGTCGAGAAAACCGTCCAGATCTCCCGCCAAGAGCAATGCGACCTCTGCCGGGGATCGGGGTCGAGACCAGGTACTTCTGCGCAAAAATGTACAGCGTGTAACGGCGTCGGCCAGGTGCGTCACGTTCAGAGCACCATCCTCGGCTCGTTTGCAACGGTAACGCCTTGCGTACGCTGCCGCGGCGAAGGCTCAACTATAACTTCTCCTTGTGAAAAATGTCACGGTAACGGTCGAATTCGTCAAGCACGAGAAAAGGTTCTCAAGGTTCCCCCCGGAGTCGATGATGGTATGCACCTCCAGATGACCGGAGAAGGAGATGCAGGTATGCGCGGCGGAAGGCCCGGCGACCTTTACGCGTCCATACATGTCCGCGAACACCCGATCTTTAAGCGCAGGGGTGCGGAACTGTACTCGGAACTTCCAGTCAGCTTTCTCCAGCTTGCTCTAGGCGCTACATTGAACGTGCAGACATTGTCCGGCCAGGAGTCGTTGGAAGTACCTCCCGGCACCCAAACGGGCGCCACATTCCGGCTTCGCGGAAAGGGCATGCCGGATGTTAACGGGCGGCGCGCTCCAGGCGACCTGAATGTTATCACATCAATAAAGATCCCAACGAAGCTTAATGAAGAACAAAAGCAAGCCCTGCGCACTTACGCCTCACTGTGCGGCGAGGACGAGCGGGCGGGAGTCGAACAAGAAAAAGGAATTCTGGGAAAAGTTTTCGACCGACTTAAATAATCGCAATCGGTACTGTTAATCCGAGGGCTGCCCGCATGTAAGATGCGGGCAGTTGTTTGTTAAGATGAGGGACGTGAGCTTATGCAATGGGCCGGAATAGCAGTCAATGCGCCTGATCAGGAGACTGAGGATGCAGTAGTTTATCTTTTGCTCAACTCGGGATGCGGTGGTGTCGCGCTAAATAACGAGAGCCATCCTAAGTTGGTGACTGCTTACCTACCAATTGACGACCGCTCTACGGAGCGGCTTCGACAAATTGCTGCGGCGCTTACTCTGCTCCCTCTCTCGGAATTCCTTATCCAGGCGAACCGGNNTGGCGTTCGGAACCGGCACCCACGGAACTACTCAGATGTGCCTAATCCTGCTTGAAGAGTACTTAAATGCAGGCGATTCCATTGCTGACATCGGTACAGGAAGCGGCATTCTTTCTATCGCGGCTTCGAAACTTGGTGCTTTAAGCGTTCTTTCGGTGGACAACGACCCGCTCGCTGTGAAGATCGCCAGTGAGAATGCCAGAATTAATATGGTTTCTGGCGACGTAACGGACCAATTCCCGTTTGGAAAGACGTTCGATCTCGTACTCGCCAACATTATAGCCGACACACTTATACAGATGGCGGGGAGTTTAGCATCGATTACCAAGGACGGAGGCATACTGATTGTCTCAGGCGTAATCGATGAAAGACAGAACGATGTTCGCCTCTTCATAGAAGGCGCCGGCTTCTCTTCTCTGGAGACTCGGACTCAGGGTGAATGGGTTGCTCTTGTGTTCCGCAGGGCGGGAATTTGAGTTTAACAAGATTTTTTGTCGATAGCAGTCGCATTCGAGACGCTGAAGTCGAGTTCGACTCCCGCGACTCGCACCACCTCGCGGTCGTTCTGAAACGACGCGCTGGTGACGCCGTACTGGTGTGTGACGGCAAAGGAACTGAGTATTGCGTCGTCCTCGCGCAGATATCCAAAGGGCAAACTGTAGGTCGAATTACCGACAAATACCGGCTGGCCACCGAGCCAGCGACGCAAATAACAGTGGCGCAGGCGCTGCCAAAAACGCTGGATAAATTGGAATGGGTACTCCAGCATGGGACGGAGCTTGGCGCTCGACAGTTTTTACCTTTTTACTCGGCGCGAAGCCGCGAAGATTGGTCCAGACTGTTGCCAAAACGAGAGCGCTGGCAAGAAATAGTCAGGTCGGCCGCTGAGCAGTCACGTCGGGCGTTTTGCCCGGAAGTGCAGCCGATTTCGTCTTTTGAAGATATTATAGCTCGCGCGACATCGTACGACCTAGCGTTGTTCGCCTTTGAAGACGAAAAAGAGATATCGTTGAAAACTACGTTGGAACAGGTCTGTGCAACATCGGTGTTAATAGTTGTAGGTCCGGAAGGCGGATTTACGGCTGGCGAAGCAGCAGCGGCAAAAGAAAACTTGTTCAAATCTGTGTCATTAGGACCGCGAATCTTACGCACGGAGACGGCTGCACTTTGCCTTCTTAGCCAGATCTATTACGCTTACGAAATCTTATGATAGATCTACATAACCATATTCTTCCGGAGTGGGATGATGGACCGAACACGCTGGATAAGGCTTTGGAGATGGCCCGACAAGCGGTCTCGGTTGGTACCACTGTCATGGTGGCTAGCCCGCACCGCTTCTGCTACGGCCGTCAATCTCTTGCGCATATAGTCCAAGAGCGCGTCGATCTTCTCAATTCACAACTGCAGTCAAACGCAATCCCACTTTCCATAATCCCCGGGGTGGAAATTCCAATTGACGACGATGTCGTGCGCGAAGTAACAGCGGGAAATCTGACGCCGCTGGGAGCAGGTCGTTTCTTGTTAATGGAAACTCCTTTTACAGATCTCTCGGAGCACCTCCATACGTATTTGAAGCATATTATCGACGCGGGTTACGGAATCGTACTTGCCCATCCCGAGCGAAACGCTGAAGTACAAAAGCGGTGGGCTCAATCCGCCGACCTGCCGTTTGTGGAAGCTTGCATAGAATTGGGATGCTTTGTTCAACTTACCAGCGGCAGCATAGTCGGCCGATTCGGACCATCAGCGCTTGCCGTTAGCCGCGCGATCATTCAGCACAGAGACTGGAAGATTGTCATTTCTTCCGACAGCCACGATCCGAAAGAAAGAACTCCCGGCCTTCTTGGCAGAGCTCGCGACACGGCCGCAGCCTGGATGGGCGATGCTGAAGCTGCGCGGGCGATGGTCGATGAACTCCCCGCTAAAATCGTTGGCCTCAGATCCTAGTTTTGCTAATCCTTTAACCGGGCAAGCAACAGACAGACATCATCCGAAAGGTGGTTGTCCGAGAACGCCTTTACACCGTCGAGAATGCCTTCGCCTACCGATGAGAGCGGCTTGCGGTCTCGTACATTCGAGGCGAGTCTGCCAAGGCCCTCGTTGCCGAGGAATGCCTTATCCTTTCGTGCTTCGGTAATCCCGTCGGTTGCAATGATCAGCAGGTCTCTAGGGAGAAGTTGTACTTCAACAGCACTATACTCCGACTCCTCGAACACTCCAACCGGGGCTCCGCTCGCCGCAATTTCTTCGACCCTGCCGTCTTTTCGCACAATCAGCGGAGGCTCAGCGCCGCTGACGCTGACGCTGGCGGCGCCGCTGACCCCATCGACAACAACAGCTGTAAGGCAGAGAAAAAACGAACCTAAGTCATCACTGAGGAACTGCGATTGGCACACAAACTTGTTAAGGCGACTTAGCGCCTCGGCAACGTTGTCGTTTTCTCGAAGGTAGGCGCGAAGGGTAAATTTCATTTCGGCTGTTCGGGACGCTGCCTTCAGTCCTTTCCCGGAAACGTCACCGACGATCATCGCAACCTTACCGTTTGGCAGAGCGATGATATCGTAATAATCTCCTCCAACTTTCGCCTCAGCCCATGCAGGTTGATAGATCGTGTCGACGTCCAAATGCGGGAACGAGTCGGCATCAGGTTTGCTTAGCAGCGATCGCTGCAGGCTCTCGGCGATCCGATGCTCACGCTCATAGAGACTCGCGAGCTCCGACTCGGCGCGTTTGCGTTCGCTAACGTCGCGAAATACAAGTATAACGCCGACAAGACTTCCCTCATTGTCAAGGATCGGAGAACAGCTGTCTTCGATCGACAGCTCGGAAGAGTCCTGCTTAATCAGGATAGCTTCGTCCGCGACAGGTGAAGTCTGATGTTTCTTCAATACCCTTTCGATCGGGCTCTCCAAGGCGGTTCTGGTCGATTTGTCGACAATACGAAATACCCGGCTGGCATCCATTTGATAAGCATCACTGAACTTCCAGTTGGTGAGACGTTCAGCAATGTCGTTCATCTGAATCACTTTTCCACGAACATCTGTAACCAGGACCGCGTCGCCGATCGACAATAGTGTCGCGGAGAGCAGACTAAGGTTGCGTTGACTGACTTTCAGAACGTCCTCGTAGTGGTCGGCAAACTGATGCGCTTGTCGAAATAAGGCGAGGCCCAGGGCAAGCCCAAAGATGACGGCAAGGACGGCCGACGATATCAAGGTGACTGTCGTTGCATATTCGACGGCGCTGCTGTGGTCCTCACCTAACTGAGTTTCAGTCTTAATGAATCCGCCTATCGACCCCGTCATCGCGTCCATAAGCTCGTTTTCGCGACCTTCATCGAAGTAGGTTCGAAAATTGCCTGGATATCGCAGTGAGATGTTCACAGTACGGACGATCTCGTCGTGAAGCAGAGCGTGCTGCTCGCGGATACCTGCAACATCATGTAGTAGCGCCGAACTGTTGCGGACATCGTATTGAAGACCATTGAGCGCCGCAGCAAACTTGCTCGACGCCGAATAATAACGGTCGAGGAAGTTGGAATTACCATTGACCAGGTAGCCACGTTCACCGGCTTCTTCATCGAGAGCCAGGGTAAGGAGTTGGTTTGCGTGAGAGATCGCTTGATCTGCGGCCCCAACATTTTTAGCGGCGTCTCTCAGAACGAGAACACGCCAAGAGATAATGGCGGCAAATATCGTCAGCAATACCAATGGATAGGTAATGGAACGATAAACAAACTTTTTAAACTGCACTGCGCGGATTGATAGAGAGGCCATAAATTGATCGTGCTGTAAGAGAGCGGACACAGACCTCACAATGATACTCGGAACTTCGGCGCCTGCTGTCCCTCGAATAGTTATCGTACCCATCATCCAAAAAAACTATCTCGGATCGAGGCTTATTTACACAATAATGGACACAACAGGACTGCCGGTAACAATACCGGCGATTTGAAGCGGAGAAGATACATGCTCGACACACCAATCATGTCCTTGCTGGAGAGATCTCTCGACTATTCGTCGACACAGCAAGCAGCAATTTCAGCAAACTTATCGAACGTCAACACTCCAGGATATGAGAGAAAGGACGCTTCCTTTGCCACGGTACTTGCACAGGCGACTGATGGAGCAACCGACCAATCGGCTCCATTGCCGGGATTGATTAATCAGCCTGGACACATACCGATCGACGGCGCCTATACATCACCGACCGGCGGGGTACCAGTCGTCACCGACACATCCGGCGAAATGCGAATCGACGGCAATAATGTTGATGTAGATACGGAAATGTCAAAGCTTGCAGAAAATCAAATTTACTACCAGGCTGTCTCGCAATTTATGGGCGGGCAGTTGTCTAACTTAAAATACGTAATCGGCGGAGGATAGAGTCAATGGGCTTCATGGATTCGTTAAACCTTAGCGCCTCCGGCATGACTGCCGAACGGCTGAGGATGGATGTCATTTCAAACAACCTGGCGAAC
>PLAD01000108.1 GCA_003134215.1 Armatimonadota bacterium | reverse complement strand
AACTTCCCTCTCATTCGGGAAGGCGAGACAGTGACTAAATCACATGTCGATCGAGCTCAAGCGATGGGCCGCCTCTACGAGCTAATTGCCGCTACGGATAAGTTATAGCTCTTAAACAACGCGACAATATGAATACTAATAAATCTTATGTCGAACCGGCTTCGGCTGCACTGCTGCTTCTGATAGGCGCAGCTGCCGGAGCCGCACTTGCTGCAACTGTATTATCATCTCCGCTGAAAGACAAAATTAGTGCGGCGGGTGTGAAGGGAGTAATCCCGGACGATCTGCTCTCTTCTGCAGCGCAAAAGCTCGCCGAGACCCGCGACAAATTGGTCGCTGCTATCGATAAGTCGACCGCCTAGACTCGCTGTTAGAGATCGGCAATCAATTGCTCAGCAGCAATTTTTCCTGACAAAATGCACAGCGGCACTCCGCCCCCGGGGTGGGTTGTACCGCCTGCGTAGTATAAACCTCTCAAACCTTTGGCGCGCTGTGGCGGACGAAGAAATGCTTGCTTCCAACCGTTTGACGATAACCCGTAAAGCGATCCTCTATACGAGTTATATCGTATTGAAAAATCGTTTGGGGTCCACATGTCCTCAACAATAATCCTGCTTTCTAAATCCGGCAACCCCATTCGTTCTAGCTTCCGTAGGATGACGGAACGGTAATCTGCGGTCCGCTCCGGTGTCCATGTTCGTTGGTCAGCCATAGCAGGGACATTCGCCATTATGAATAGGTTTGTCATGCCGTCCGGTGCTCTGCTTGAGTCGGAAAAGGATTGATTAGAGACGCCAATTGTCGGGTCGGTCGGCGGTTCGTGGTTATCAAATATTTCGGCATATTCGCGCCATTCGTCTCCGGTTAGAAACGAGTTATGGTGAGAAAGAGTAGGATATGATCCGCGAATGCCGGCTAGAATCAGAAAAGCCGATGTAGAGGGCTCGACGTCAGTGGGCGGCGATAGGTTTGGAAGCAGTCGATGCGCCGTTAGTACATCTTGATTGCAGATAAGTCCATCTACGAGGTGCTCAGTCTCGGTACCGTTCGACATTACTTTTATTGCACGGCAATTTTTCCCTTCTGTAGTAATTTCAGTAACTTCAGAGTTCAATGCTACTTGGACATTTAGCTTGGACATTAGCTCTTTAATAGCCTCCACAAGGCTGTAGAGACCACCCTTAAGGTAGAAGGTGCCAATGTTCCATTGAACGTGCGCCACAACGCTGAAGATAGACGAGCACCGTTTGGGATGCGATCCACTGTAGAGCGCGTAGAGGCGGAATATTTGTCGGAGCCGTTCGTCGGTGAATGTCCGCTGGATTCTTCGATCCAAGCTCTCAAACGGGTTCAAATCAAGGAAGCCCTTCAAGCTGGCAAGTGCGGAAAACGCACCTGCGCGTTTCATGGCTTCGGAAGGGTCTTGCCTGAGAAACGTATCGACAGTTTTTTCGTAGACGTCCTGCGAGTGGGATAGATATGCGAAGAATTCATCCTTGCCGCCTGGAAAGATCTTGCCAATCTGCTCGCCGGTCTGCCGGGGATCAGCAGCAGCATCGAAGTAATCCCCGTCAGGAAAGTGATAACGGCAAATTGTTGGAAGCCGTATAAGGTCGACATGATCTTCAAACCTTTCACCTGCGGTCTGAAACAGTTCTTGGATAGCAAACAACATGGTCAGGACGTGGGGGCCAGTATCGAAAGTAAATCCACCCTTTTGCCACCGATTCAGTTTGCCGCCAAGTGCTGCATTTTTCTCAAATATGGTAACCGCGACTCCGCGAGATGCCAGGTTGACTGCAGCGCTGAGTCCCGCAACACAGCCGCCAATAACTGCGACACGAGGAGTTAGTTTATTTCTGGGAGATGGAGGACGAATCACTCTGACCGTATTTCCAAGCAGCGAGGCAACAAAAAAGCAGCTTCTTGATGAAGCTGCCTGGCTGCTTTTACGTCAAACACTATGAGCAATAATAATTGCTTCTGCGATCTCTCGCATACTCTTACGTGTATTCATGCTCTGAACCTGAATACGTCGGAATGCTTCCTGCTCTTTAAGACCATACTGGTCCATCAGTATTCCTTTAGCCCTGTCGACAGCTTTTCTAGTTTCAAGCTTGTTCTCAAGGTCGGTAACTTCGCTCTCAAGTTCCATGAATTCGGAGTAACGTGAGATAGCGATGTCGATTGCCGGCATCAGGTCGGCTTCCTTGAACGGCTTGACAAGATACGCGAAGACTCCTGCATCTTTAGCTCGATCTATGAGATCTTTTTGGGAGTAGGCGGTCAAAAGCAGTACTGGAGCAATCCCTTCGGTGGTGATTACCTTGGCTGCATCGATCCCGTCTATTTCCGGCATCTTGATGTCGAGAATAACGATATTCGGCTTGAGAGTCCGGGCATGATCGATCGCTTTCGCGCCGTCGCCGGCTTCCCCTACAACCTGATGCCCCATATTTTCTAAGGTCTTCTTCAGGTCCAACCGAATAATCGGTTCGTCATCCGCAATAACTATCTTCAATGAATCCATCTATTGTGCGCTTGCCCCTTTCTGACGGTCAGGCGAATTGGGAGATCATCGTGCTGACCATGATTCTGCACTAAACTACCGGCGATAAGAACCAGGGGATTTTCTGCTATAATCGGGTCGGTATGCAGGTCTTTATCATTTGATCGAACGAGCACTTGAAAGACATTATATCATAATTTGACGTCGCAACGGTATTGCGATCTTTATAGCTATAGCTTCCAGTATTTGTACTGTCAGATTCAAAACGTCCTCACAATGCTTCGTCTAAGGTGACCCTGTTTGGAAAAATTCGCATTTATCATCCATCCTATCAGTGCTTCAAAGGATGTGTCCCGCTATAAAAAGTATCGATTTGCCAAATATCTGCCCGAACGCGTTGTCGAATCTTTCATCAAGCGGAAGTCCCCGGTCATCGCCTCCCACATCACCGGAGTCAAAAGTATAACCGGCAGCGAAGCTGAAGGCTGGTTCATCGCATGCCCGTTGACTCCAAGGCAGCTTTTGACTTTGCCACAAGAATTTGTCTATCAGCGACTCGTCGAGTGTGGGAGAATCGCCGAAGATTTGGGTGCAAAGATAATCGGACTCGGTGCATTCACGTCTGTTGTAGGAGACGGCGGAGTAACGGTCGCCCAGAGCGTTAATATCGCGGTTACGACCGGCAACTCTTATACGGTCGCTACCGCAATCGAAGCAGCAATCGACGGGGCGAGACGGATGGAAATCGATCCGGCTGCCGCAACCATCGCCGTTGTTGGAGCATCGGGGTCAATTGGGCGTACATGTGCTCACATTTTGAGCGAAGTCGGTCAGTCACTCCATTTGATCGGAAGAGACCTGGCAAGACTCGAGGCGGTAAAGAGCGAACTAACGCCCGAAAATTCTCGAAAAACTTTTTGCTTTAATTCGGTTTCTGCGGGTCTTGCGGATGCGGACATCATCATTACGGTAACGTCCGCCGTTGATGTTGTCATTCAGCCGAAAGACTTGAAGAGCGGCTGCGTAATATGCGATGTCGCAAGGCCGCGAGATGTCTCGGAACGGGTTGCGAAAGAACGAGACGATGTTTTAGTAATTGAGGGCGGCGTCGTTTCAGTACCGGGGACACCTGAGTTTAACTTCAACTTTGGGTTTCCGCCCGCTATGGCTTATGCCTGCATGTCGGAGACGATGATGTTGGCGCTGGAAGGACAGTATGAATCTTTCACCCTAGGCAAAACCGTCTCGGTCCACCAGGTGAAACATACGGAAAAGCTTGCATCGAAGCATGGCTTTCGCCTTGCCGGATATCGATCCTTTGAAAAGGCGGTCACGGACGAAAAAATCTCCGTGATCCTTCGAAACGCGAATAAAAGAAAGACGGCCGCATCCCTCATTCGTAACATGGAGCGTACGCCAGCAGGCCGAAAAAGTCCCGTTTAGCCGTGCTTTTTGGCCGGGCGGGCGTAAACATAAGCTATCAGAGCAGTAAACTCGACGGCCGCAAGTATAAACTTCCAAAAATGCGGCGCCGAGGAGTGCGAGACGTTTCCTTCGACAATGCCGGCAACAATCAGCAACGGAACAGTTGCCACCATCATCTTTATTGCATCCTTGCTATTGGCTACCAGAGCATCTTTTCGCGAATACTCGCCCGGGCTGATCAACGCCCATCCCACAAGCAGCCCAGCTCCTCCAGCAATGAAAATAGCTGTGAGCTCACAAACGCCGTGCGGCAATATTCCGGCCCAGAGAGACGCGAGATGCCCGGTCGGCTGAACGACCGCGATAAGCGCCCCCATGATCGCTCCGTTCTCGAACATCATATAGGAGGGAAGGAGTGTGGTGATGCCTGTCGCAAAGGCGCCGACGCCAACTTGAATATTGTGCGCCATCAGGTACGATGAAAAAAGTGTCCCCTCGGATAGAGAGATGTCGTCGTGATCGGAAAATCCTTGTTTCCAGGCATCGGCCGAACTCTGAAACTCTGGAGGAATGAATAGATCTACGTTGCCCGGGCTCGACTTCACAATGCTGTAAGCGAACACGCCGCCGATAACGGTGAGCAGAAATGCGACGAGTACGAAGACCATTCGCTTTCGAAGTACATCTGCCAGACCGGTAGTGAAGAACCGGATAATGCGCGGCCATCCATTTATGCCTCCCTGGTCAACATAGAGGAGCCCATGCGCATCGCCGACAAGCTCGTTCAGGTAATTTATTAATTCAGGGGTTGCATGTTGAGTGCGCAGATAAGCCAGGTCAGCGCTTGTTTTCCGGTAGACTGTCCCAAGCCGCTGAAGGTCGGACATGGAAAGTTTGCTGATGCCGCCATCCTTGCCGCGCTCCAGGATGCCCGAAAGATCTTTCCATTGAGCATGCTTATAGCTGATGAAAGTGCGCTCGTCAAACATAATATTAACCGGTCTCAGATTTCTCTGGGATACGTACAAAAGTATACCTGCGCAATAATTATTACTCTAGATAGAAATCTATGTCACGCACAGTACTAATCCGAACACCCGAAAACGTTGAGCTGGAATTTGAACTTGCCGGAATCGGAACTCGATTTGGAGCGGCTCTCATGGATACAGTTTTCCAGGTATTGCTCTTTATTGGGTTCTGGCTCCTATTTCTGCTGATCGGGTTCCTGACACTTCTCACGCGCGTCAAGATTCTTGTCTTGTTTGTCGGATACCTGGGCGCCGTGAGCGCAGCGCTGATGGTCGGCGGCGGACTGCTGTTATGGTTGGGATATTTCATAATTTTTGAAACACGTTGGAACGGTGTTACACCTGGAAAGCGGATGATGGCTCTTCGGGTGATCAATGAGCAAGGCTATCCTGTTTCACCATTTTCGGTCATGCTGCGCAATATCCTCCGGGTAATAGACTTCCTGCCGGCGGGATACGCTGTTGGATTGGTTTCTATTTTCGTCAACGGGAACTATCAGCGCGTCGGCGACATGGTTGGAGGAACGATCGTGATCAAACAGCGAGCGCCTGACCGGGTTCGTTCCCTGGACAATCTGCTCCGCGCCGCCAGGATAACTCCGCAGCACCTCGACAAGTCTGCGCTGGAACTGGTCTCTCGCGATGCGGGCTTACTTACTCCTGACGAATATCTCGCAGTAAAGCATTTCACCGAACGACGTCGGAGCCTCGAATGGAATTCCCAGCAAACAGCAGCTATGAAACTCGCAGTTCCGCTGATGGAGCGATTGAATATCGTTCCACCGGCAGGAGTGTCGAGTGTGAACTATGCAGACTTTTTAGAATACTTATCAGTCGCCTACGAACTCAATCGGCGGCCTAAATAACGGAGGAGACTTTCAACACAATGCCGTATAACGCAAACTCTGAACGCTATTCAGACATGACCTACGCCCGATCGGGTAAGAGCGGCTTACTGCTGCCTCGCATATCGTTGGGATTGTGGCAGAACTTTGGTGACACCTATACTTATGCCAATGCCCGCGACGTCATTCTCAACTCGTTCGACCTTGGAATTACACATTTCGATCTTGCAAACAACTACGGGCCGCCTCCTGGGACAGCTGAAATCACCTTTGGCCGGGTGCTAAAAGACGATCTGCTGCCTTACCGAGACGAGCTCATCATCTCGACAAAGGCCGGCTATACGATGTGGCCTGGCCCATACGGAGACTGGGGTTCGCGTAAGTATTTAATATCCAGTCTTGATCAAAGCTTGAAGCGCATGGGCCTCGATTATGTCGATGTTTTCTATCATCACCGTCCCGATTCAAATACGCCTCTTGAAGAGACAATGGGCGCCCTCGNNCCCTCGATTATGCCGTCCGTTCTGGCCGAGCGCTTTACGCAGCCATTTCGAACTACAAGCCGGAGCAGACAAAACAGGCTGCAGAAATATTGCGCAAGCTAGGAACGCCTGCAGTGATACATCAGCCGTCTTACAGTATCATCAACCGATGGGTTGAAGACGGTCTGCTGGATACGGTCGAAAAAGAAGGAATTGGCTGCATTGTCTTCTCACCGCTCGCACAGGGCCTGCTGACGAACCGTTACCTTAATGGTACACCGGCCGACTCAAGAGTAGGGCATGGCAGCGTGTTTTTGCGAGAAAATGCCATCAACGACAAGAATGTCGGCCGCGCGAAAGAGCTGAATGCGATTGCCGAGTCGCGAGGACAATCGCTGGCGCAATTGGCAGTGACTTGGATACTGCGCAAACCGCAAGTCACCAGCGTTTTAATCGGCGCAAGCAAGACATCGCAAGTCCAGGAACTGGTCGCCGGTATCAAACATCCACCACTCTCGGACGAAGAACTCACGAAGATCGATACCATTGTTGAAGCTTACAAATAGCAAGTGATCGATTGCCGGCTCATATCCTTAGCTTGATGTAAGCCGGCAATTTTGTGAATTTTACGTGTTAGATTTTGCTGTTCATAAGGTAAGATAGGACATCCTTCTAATCTAGGCAGTAGCTTCCACGAGGCTCAAAGACCCGGATTCAGCAAATCCATGCCGATGTGGCTCAGGGGTAGAGCAGCTCTTTCGTAAAGAGCGGGTCGGGGGTTCGAATCCCTCCATCGGCTTGTTTTTTTCGTTCACCATTCTCCAGCATTAACCTATCTTGTGTCCGTAGCGATGCTATATTTGTAATATTAATAGCGTCAACTCAGGGTAACGTACGCGACTGATACCACTCACCGAACCGACTTCGCAAAAGGAATCGCAACAATAGTTAAATGAAGTCGCCGAGCTATGGGTGTCGGGGGCGTTGCGGACGCTACTTGTACTCGCGCTCGCCTATATGGGCGCCCGATGTACAATCAACATTTGATTGATGCCTGGGCAATCCGGTCTGGCAGATGTCAGATAAAACCTCGATTAACCTGCTGTCGCCTCGGCGAGCGATTTCAACGCGGCATTGCGTTTTTCCAGAAATCTGCGCATGTAGATTATCAAAAAAAGTCGATCCGCGATCATACCGATCACACCCATTGGCGAAGTAAACTCAATTATATCTCGCATCAGTGTGCCGCCGTTCGCCGAAGTGAAAGTGTGAATGTGCCGCAAGCTTGCGAAAGCGCTCTTTTCCGCTTCATCTACAAAAAGGGTAGGGCGGTGAAACTCCGTAATCCGGGCTGTCAGTCTTTGTCGAACTCCGAAATGGACGGCTTCAAAAGTTAACGTATCACCCATGCCCAGGAGCCCAGACGATACACCCGCAACCACTCGTTCCTTTGTCCACTGAGTTGTCTTGCAATGGACATCGACGTCACGGGCCAGATCGAAACAACGTTCAAGTGGCACATTGATCCACGTCTCGACTACTATTTGCGGCAAATCCTAACTCTCTCTTTCAAAAAACTATCTGCGGCAGTCACTTGCCGGACCCGTCACTCAATCTCCCAACCGGTTGGTATGGTTTTCACTGCTCGGTTCATGTTCATTCCCAATAACACACCAATGGCATTCCCCCAATAAATCGGACCCTCAATGAGGCAATGATTAACTCAATAATCTGAGAACGAATAGTGTATGACTCCATAATTTGCCAAATCAGTTCCATGTTTCATAACCCAAGTTCACTCAGACCAGGATGATCGTCGGGACGACGGCCAAGTGGCCAATGGAACATGCGTTCGACCTCATTTATCGGTCGGTCGTTGATGCTTGCGTAACGAAATGCCATCAGTCCGTTCTCTGCAAATTCCCAATTTTCATTCCCATAGGAGCGATACCAGTTGCCCGAGTCGTCATGCCATTCATAGGCGAAGCGTACCGCGATCCGGTTTTCATTGAAGGCCCAAAGCTCTTTGATGAGCCGGTAATCAAGTTCACGCTCCCATTTCCGGCGCAGGAAGTTGACGATCTGAACTCGTCCCCGCTGAAACTCTGCGCGATTACGCCACTTACTATCTAGCGTATAGACCAGCGACACCCACTGAGGATCGCGGCTGTTCCAGCCGTCTTCTGCCATACGGACCTTTTGGATGGCTCTTTCTCACGTAAAGGGAGGGACAGGTGGGCGAAGTTCTTGATCAGTGTTCACGGTGCGACTCCTGTTCTGTTATTCTCCCGAGATTTGGGTTATTCCAATTCTCACCGACGTCTTCGATTGTTTATATCGGCGATACTAACTCTTTGCTCCGCTTGCGAGATAAGATGGATCGCATCGCCTTTACCGATGTCGCCTTCGCGCAGCACTGCTAAGTAGAAACCACTGAATCCCGATTCCAAGAATTGCCGCACGATGCTTATACTCCCAAATTTTGCCGCGAGTTTATAGCAGGGGGTTCGCGGCTGCGTTACAATTAGCTCCGCCGTTCCGATTCGGAGACAGTCGCCAACGAAAATATTTTCCTCTGTCAGCCCTTCTACCGTCAGGTTCTCGCCGAACGAACCAGGCGGCAGAACTACGCCGGCAATCGTCGAACGCCAAAAATCGTAGTGTTCGATGGGATAGGCATAGACTGCCTTGTCGATGCCGCCGTGCACGGAAAGATCGGCCTGGCGGTCGCCGTCCATGTTGAGTTTCCCTGCGACAATACGGCCGTCAACCGGCTCCTTAAAAATGCCGCTGAGGACTTGATGGCCATCCCAAACGAGAGGCTTGGGTAGGCCCACATTGACGGAAACTACGCGCATTGGTTTTCCCCCTCCCATATCCTTCGCCTTAAATTATGGCCTATCCGTGTTTGAAAGGGACAGGCCTGTGCTCTTAAATTACGCTTCGGCCAGGAGTTCCACTTTTGGGAAGTCCACATCGGTGCGGGCGACGTTATTGAAGTAGTTTGTGAACACGTTGTGGGCCACGTTTGCCACTATTTCGCCAACCTCTCCCTCGGTCCAACCAGCGGCTCGAACCGCGATTACCTCGGAATCGGTAACGTCGGCGCAATTTTGTATTAATAGCCGGGCGAACGCCAGCAGAGTATCTGTCTTAGCTGATTCAGCGTGTGCTTTGCGGCTGGATAGAATTTCGTCTGCAATCAGACCGACAATTTATCCAATAGCAGTATGAGCGGAAACACAATATTCACAGCGATTGGCTTCGCCTACTGCAAGCGCGATCTCTTCTCGTACTTTTGCACTCAGAGTACCATGCCCCAAAGCCTTGTTAAGAGCGAGGTAGCCTTCCAGGACGGCAGGGGACTGCGCCATCGTCCGCATCATGTTGGGAGTGAGGCCAAGAGAGGCCTGTACAGTATCAAGAAGTTCTTTGGTTTTACCCGTGGTCTGAGACGGATCAACTGCAGTCACTCGCGTAGTCATAATTGATTTACCTTTAGAATAACCGTCTAAAGTGTTTTATACTGGTTATAATTTTAGGAACTGTAGAACTGTTAAAACGTTCTGCAGTAGATAGATAAGTTTATTTGACCCGATCAAAGCCCATAAGATATGACGAATATGATATTGGAACAAGACGATACTGCGCAGAAAGCCTCTGATTTCGTCTTTATAGGTAGTCGATTATGGTTGGATTTTGTCAATACCTGTATCAAGCAAAATGGTGAGCGGGTAGATTTTCTAAGTGACTTCACGGAGTTGATCAAATGGCTTAAGGAAGCGAGAGTATTGGATAACGAAGAAGCAGAGGAATCCTTATACCGTTGGTCATCGCCTTCGCATCGGAGCGAGATTCTTGGGCAAGCGCGGGCGTTTCGCACCGAATTAAAGACGGCGGCGGAGGGAATAACACGAGCAGAGAAAGTTTTCGAGGACATTGTCCTTGCCATCAATAGCGTGCTTCGCAGCCATTTCCGCACCCTCGAACTAGCTTTCGATGGGAATAGATTCGTGAGCCGCTATTTCGGCAAGATTACAGAACCCCTGCATATATTAGCGCCTGTCGCCGAGTCGGCGGCTCAGTCATTGAGCGGGGATGACCAAACTCTTACGCGAAAGTGCGACAATCCCTCGTGCGTTCTTCATTTCCATGATACGACCAAAAACCATACACGCCGTTGGTGCAGCATGGAAACGTGCGGAAATCGGATCAAGGCCGCGGCTCATTACAAACGATTAACCACTAAAGAAAGTGAATAGGCCGTCATCCCTGCCATTGGCTGCTTAAGCTAAAACATAGGATTGATTTGCTAAAATTTCCGCGCCGCATCATCTTAACAAAAGTTTTCGTCACCTCGTAATATCAAGAACGTTCAGAAGCTCTCGGTAGTCGCTAATATCATAGTCAGGTTTGGTGTCGTGGTAGACTTTTGTGCCCTGATCTGAATTGAACATCACCGTTTTCATCCCGGCGTTGCCGGCTCCGTAGATATCTCGGTACATGTCGTTTCCAATGTAAATTGCATTTTTCGGCGCGACATCTATCTGGTCCAGCGCGGATTGGAAAAGCCGTTTGTCGGGTTTTCGATAGCCGAAATCGCCTGAGACGATGATCGGATCGAAATAGTCCAATATCCCTGCTTTGTTCAGTTCCGCTCGGGCATAGCAACTTTGAGCGTCGGTGACGATCGCGAGCTTATATTCGGTTTTCAATATATCGAGCACTTCCTTCACACGGGGATATAGTGCAAGTCTTCTGCGGGAAATTCCGCGGTACATCTCAGCAAGTACACACGGCAGCTGTTCCAATTTTGCAGCAGGCAGCATCCTGGTGTAATCAGACATATTGCCGGCGACGATCTTCCTCCAAATCGCCGCAGCGTCGAACTCCGGGTACTTTTCGGTGCTGACCTGCTGCTGCTCTTTCATGATTTGAAAGTACAGGTCTCGGACCTGATAGCGCCTGAGATCAATACCCTGGTATGTTAAGAAGTGGCCGATAGCCCGGAATATAGCGTCGGCGCCGTCATCGGTATTGATCTCGATGAGTGTTCCATTCACATCGAATAAGATCGCTTGGACATCCATAATAGGTTTATACTGTTCAGTATGAACGCAGCAGCTCCTTGGCCTGAGCTACTAGTCTACCGCTGTATTCGCTGGTGATGTAATCATTTCTTGCGACCCGCATGAGATTTATCGCCATGTAGTACGGAGTCCTGGACGTAATCGACTTAAATGTTTGTTCACGGTCTGGGAAGTGACAAGAGTACTCCCAAAGAAAATGACCGATAAAGGGTTCCGCACGGTTTTTGTCTCCAGTGGTAAGCATGAAGGCATGCTGTAACTCACCGGCGATTCTCCCGACATCGAACATTCTGTCGCCGCGCTTCATGCGTTCCAGGTCGATTGCCGCGACATCTAACCCTTGTCCAAAAATAAAGTTCGCCGGCGTTGCATCCCCGTGCAAAAGAACCTGGCGATCCTGCCACATACTCGGGCGCTCGCGCCAAATGTCACGTAACCAGAGCAGCTCATCAACATCGCATTGTTCGATTCGGCTGCTATTATGTAGGCGGCCGACAATCGTGCCGAAGTACTTATAATCCGAGTTGAAGTCGACGGTCTCGCTTCCGGCGGTTCTGTTGTGCTGCGTTGCGAGGAAGTACGCAAGAGATTTCAGTCTCCAAAAGAGATGTTCACAGTCGCCCTTTACGATACAGCGCTTGATGGCGCTGCTAAACTGCTCACCGCCGAAGTACTCCATAGCCAGGACACAATTGATATCCGGATTCAGCGCATAGGGCTTGACCACGTGGTGGGGTGATCCTACGAGGTCGTAGCCGCGCAAGGTTTCAAGGCTTTCGTATTCCTGATACGCCTTCGAGGCGGCCTTATTGTGATCCCAACCAAACATCGTCCCGAAGAACTTGCAGATAAGTTGGGCCTTGCTATGCTTTTCTTCGTAGCCGTATACTTCGTTACTCCCGGAAAGACGGAATACGCGAAATGCGGGCTTGTTTTCGCGAATACCCAGGCGATCGGTGATTGTCTGACAAAGAAAGTCGTAGAGTGAGTCACTGCGTTGGACATAGCCGATGTAATTTCCGTTCACTTACAGCGTTCCTTTTCATAGATTATTTGAACGCACCAATATGGCGCCGGTCAACAGGGAAGTCGAAAAGGAGAAATCGGCGGCGACTGATCCTAACGAAGTTAGCGTGTCAGTACCCGCGACGGAGAGGGATACATGGATTTCAATTGTTAACTAAACATTAAAATAATATTAAGTGAACGTTAAGGAGTATACCTGGATTGCGCTTCCACAACACAATCTGCGAGAGGCGGTAACGCTATAATATATTTACTATGACCACAAGCATTCCAGTCACACTGGACTTCAAAACCGCTTCCGAGCGCTGCGACCGCATAAGAGCGCTCTACCGTGAGCTGGAATTAGAGCACCATGCTACGGCTTGGACGACTGAAGGAGATCTGCTCGGCTTTGTCTCCGGTGTAGGAATACTCTCCAAGCTTGTTATGACGTCCGAGGGCAGGTGGATCCAGGACGGCGATGTTGAAGCGGAGCTCAAAGACAAGCTATCCGAGTGTTTCTGGTCACTGTTCGTCCTGTCAAGCCGATTAGGAATCGAACCATCGGAAGCGATGACATCGTTTATGGACATGCTGGATTTTAAACTCAGCGCATAGGCTTGTTTCATTTCATGACCACGGATGAAAAAAGCGTCCTTGTAACAGAAATCGCAATGGTGGGGACAGCCTCGCGTTACAACTATCGAATTTGGTACGAGATACGATTGACGGCGAATCAGGTCGCGTCGTATTGGAGGGAGTCTATCGATAGTGCGGATCTTTGTCGAGCTATATTTACTCAGGTGGGTCCTCTGGCGAAAATCATTTAGGAAAGTTGGAAACGTATGATCGCCAGGCCCGAGAAAGATCGCATTTGCGTGCGCTACAGCTTCCTCCGGCAAGCTGGTCACATGCAACCCTCCCAAGCACACAACCGAGCCGACACTCCGATAGTACTTGGCGATCTTGTAGGCGCGGTACGCCTTGGTGATGTAGACCTGGATAACGACGAGATCAGGAGAGTCGCCGAGTGTCAAGGGCTGGATATGCTCATCCACAATCACGGCGTGATCGTCCT
>PLAD01000097.1 GCA_003134215.1 Armatimonadota bacterium | reverse complement strand
AGGAAGACCTCAGCGACGAAAGCAGACACCAGATCGTAGCCGCCCGGCGAATGCTCTCCGTATCCGTTGCATGCACCTGAGAGGCCGGTTGCCGACACGAAAGCCGGG
Organism: Armatimonadota bacterium; assembly: GCA_003134215.1. GTDB lineage: Bacteria > Armatimonadota > Armatimonadia > Armatimonadales > Capsulimonadaceae > BOG-944. The sequence goes on along the minus strand of PLAD01000097.1, from coordinate 14,548 downwards.
TTGCCGCAGGCTATCAAGTAGACAACTCCGGCGCCAAGGATGGCGCCGACGATCTGGGCGATGATATAACCAGGTACTTCCTTCGCATCGATTTTCTTGTTAATCAGCAGACCGATCGTCACTGCCGGATTAATATGGCAGCCGGAGATCGGTCCTATCGTATAGGCCATTGCGAGCAGTGAAAGGCCGAATGCTAGTCCGACCCCCAGCCATCCAACGTGGTCGCCGGCTAAAAATGCAGTTCCGATCCCGCCGAAAACGAGGACGAAAGTTCCTACCATTTCTGCAGCATATTTGTTCATTGAACTCTATCTCCTGAGTTGATACACAGCGCTGTCTACAACGGTAGTCCGTCAATGATGAACTGATTCGTGATGCCTGAGAACAATACCTGCTTGTCTGCTTGCGTGATCCTGCAATTTCACTCTGATTTTGTCTATTTTCAGTTTACTGCTTAGGCGTGAGAGTAAGCACGGTCACCGAATTCGCCGGCGCGTCGTAGGTGAACCCTGAGCCTCCTGTTTTGATCGATACCGGCTTCGGGGCAACCTTGAGTGGATCAGCAATACTGTTTTGGTCGTGCGGCGCGCCGGTTATTACTAAGCCGGAAGCCTTGGGGGCGTACGACTTCCTTCCTGTTAGCTTCACCGCGACAGTCTGAGGAGTCGGTCCAGCGTTGACGAGATGGACGAACAGTTTTCCGCTGCTCGAATCTCGGCTTGAGCTGGCGAATATTGATTGTGTCAAAGCCGGTCCTGTGTCATTAGCTTCGTTCACAAGGTTACCGTCCAGGTAGCATTTGATGTTGGATCCGGCGACGACCACCTTGATGTCATACCATCGACCAGTCTCAACCTTCATACCGAAGCTAGTTCCGAGAGGCTGCTTATCGCCGTCAACGACATCTTCTATCTGAGTACGCGAATTGCCCCATCCTCCGATATTCCACCAGAGATAATTGTTACTGTCCTTTACGTGGAAGAGTATCAGGAACCCTTCTCTGCCGCCGGTTTTTTCCGCCGACAGGTGATATGTGTAATCGTTCCAGTCGGGATGAACGTCCGTGAAGGTCGCGGGGGCACCGGAACCGATCTGAGTGACAACATTGCCTGCTGTCGACCAGGAACTGCCGCCGGCCCAGCCGCTGAACGCGTTAGAAGGATCTGTCGGCGCCAAAGTTGAGCCGTTGTTAGTCACTGATACATCCTTGAATTCCGCTTGTGTTTGCCAGGTTCCTACTCCGACTCCGCCGGAAGGCACATACCTTGGAGTAACGGAGGTAGACGATTTAGTGATGGTAGGCAGTTCTATATCGCCGTGATTGTTTGCGAACATTTCCTGTACGTAGTACGAAGGGGATCCAAAGCTCGAAAGCGCGTTGTAACCGATCAGGTTCGTTAACCACTGGCTGGCACGCGGATTCACATTGACGAATAATGGAGCATAGCACTCCATTATGACGACATCTGCATTGCGCTCAAGACCTGTCAGCCAGGCGCCGTCGCTGACCGCGGAAGCGAGATAGGCAGTGGGCGCCCCTTCCATAGTCTCCCATTCGCCGACAAAAATCTTCGGGCCGGTGCGCGGGTAAGTATCGAACTGGTAAACGTTGGCTTCCATGTCCTTGATATTGCGATAGTAGTGTTCGTCTACAACATCCGGGACACGGCTGGTCATCTCGCCGCTCGTCGATATTATTTTGAGCTCAGGGTACTTCGCATGAATCGCATCATAGAACTTTGCAAAGCGCACATTGTAAACATCTTTGTTGCCGAAAAAGTCTTCGTTCCCAATTTCAACGTATTCTATGTGGAAAGGAATGGGATGGCCGTCCTCGGCCCTCTTCGCTCCCCAAGGAGTATGGACCGATCCTGTGGCATATTCGATTTCGTCGAGTGCGTCCTGTACCAGCGGGCCCTCATCGGCATTGCCGGGCAGCCAGTCGCGGCCGTCGCTGACCGCCAAGATAGGGGCCATATGGAGATCCTGGCACCACTCCAGCATTTCCAAAAGCCCGAGCCCTTCATCGATTCGATAGCCCCACGCTCCCGGGCTGCCTGGTCGGTCTTGGATCGGGCCAATGGTGTTTTTCCAGATTAAGTGACCAGGGTCCACATAATTGCCGCCGGGCATGCGCAGGAAGGCCGGCTTAAGAGCAGCCAGTTTCTCCATCAGGTCGATCCGGTTGCCGTTTGCGCGGCCTTTGTACGTGGGAGGAAACAGCGATACTTGACTCAGACGCAACGTTCCTGGCGATGTTGTGAAAATGACAAATCTGTTCGTTGACGACGGTGTCACCGTTCCGGTTTTGAGTGTCAATCGATATTGGTGCCATTCCCCGGTGATTTGTGGGACGGATGCGGAGGCGAAAACCTTGCCGCCGTCAGCGCTTTCCAGACTGGCCCCGACACTCCCGGCAAAGCCGTTCGCACCTTCGGCGAAGAAAGACACGGAATACGTGGTATTCGGCAGCACCGGGATGCCCCAGTATCCATCGTTGGCAGCGCCGACACGCTGACCATGCCCCGCCTGAGCGATTGCGAGTTCCAAAGTATTCGGGCTTGCCACATTGAGCGGGCTAGCGGTACTCAGCGTCATTGAGCCGGATGCGCCGCCGCCTTGGACGAGGGACCAGTGAACCGGTTTGTGGTTGTTCATTCGAAAATTTCGGTTCTGGATCAGTTCTGCGTAGAGGCCGCCATCGAAAGCGTGATTAATCTCCTCGGTCATCAGTCCGTAAAAGCCGGGGTTGAGCTTGATACCCGGTGAATCTGCTGTAATTTTCACTGTAGAACTGGGAGTGACCGACTGCGCCGAGCAAATTCCAGATGCTGTCGTTAGTGTCAGGATGACATTGAGCGCAAAAATAACGTGGTGTTTCAAAAACTTATCTCTTCCTGGGGCATTAAAGGGCCTAATGATTGTTTTTTCATTTTGATGCAAACTTTCGCAATTATAAATAGCAGGAACTCGCATTTATTTATCATTTTCTACTATAATTATTTTCATGGTCACGCAGGAAATGTCCGGCCCGGTGACGAAGGTCGGCGTTGGATACATGCATACCCCAACCTTTTCGGTTAACCAGCCGTTCGGGCTTGCTGAGTTTCTGTTTGTGCAGTTCCTGGTTAAAGTCCGTATTCGCACCCAGAACCTCGACTGTATCGCGGACCCTCATTCGTGTATTATTTTGCCGCCCGATTCTTCTCATTGGTATCAAGGCGAAAGCGACGGACTGTACAATCACTGGTTTCGAGCGTCCGGTGACGAAATTGCCTGTCTCCTGAGAGAGTACGACATCCCGACCGGCCGGCTGCTGAGGCCCCAGCGCACCGACCTGATCTCCTCAATTTTGTCAGAGTTGCGCGTCGAATTAGAACGGCCGGACCGGTTTTCTCCACGCCAGGTTCGCCTGCACCTTGAACGACTCTGCGCGCACCTCGCCCGGTCCCTCGAATGGGAGAAGCGTGCTCGGTTCACCCTGTGTCAGCACGAACATTTCTCTGAGTTTACTATGTTATGGAACGACATTCATGATCGCCCTCAGGAAGGTTGGACAGTAGACATGATGGCAGACCGGCTGCATTTGAGTACCAGTCGTTTTTCGTCGCTGTATCGAGAGTTTTTTGGGATGAGCGCCTATGACGATTTGATCAATGCTCGAATAGAGCGCGCCAAGGTCCTACTCAACGGAACGACGGAAATGGTGACGACTATCGCGGAACAGTGCGGCTATGATAGCATTTATCATTTCAGCCGAGCCTTCCGGCGAAGGGTCGGCTGTTCGCCGCAGCAATTTCGCGATGCCGCTTCCAACATTCCGCGGCCAACTCCCCTGGTAGTGATACCATCAGGGGAGCAGACTGTTTAAGTAGGTCTCGATAACCGTGTAGCCGGTGTTCCCATACTGCTTTGACGCCGCATCAGGATCATTGACATCAATTCCGTGCGCCTTCTTCCAATCATTCGGGATGCCGTCGCTGTTTGGGCTGACTTCCCGCGTACTAGGAGGAAGAATGCCGTACCCGTCATTGCCAAGTCCATCATCCGCTTGAGATTTTATGATCGCTCCGGAAAGACCGAGGCTGCTTACCTGGCTGATGACCTGAGCATCCACTTCATCGCGCGGCATTGCGCCGTCATTCGCAACATCCGTGGCGAAAGCAGTTGCGGCGTCGACCACCGGAATCGACGCGGTCGACGGCGACCACGGACTGGTCACTAAAGTAACATTGTTGGGGGTTAACGGGCTGCCGTCCAAGTGACCGGACTTGCTCCCGGACAGCAGGTTGCCGGAAGCATAGACGCTCTGGTTTGGTCCCATTTGAAAGAAGCAGTTGCTGATTTTTCCTGTGGAGGGGCCGGCGATAAAGTAATTATTGATTATATCATGTGAATGGGGACCGTGGGTGCGTCCAGCGGTGTAGCCGGCGTTGTAGTTATAAACGACATTGTTGATGAACTGCGTGTCGTTCTTGGCAAGCGGTTGGCGATTGTGAGCATTCACCCACAGGTCGCGGTAAAAAGTACCTGGTCCAGTTTCGACATGGGCTCCAAACTGCTGGCCGATTGGGTCGGCGATAATCGAGTTTTGCACGGTGAAATCAACCGCATGCACTGCATCGATCGTATCCCATTTCCCGAACTCGAACGAACAATGATCTAAAATCACGTTGGTAGTTGCGTAGATATTAACTGCGCTTTTACCGTGGATCGGGTCGTTCGTGCCCTCCCGAAAGCGCATGCCCCGGCAGATAATGTTGGATGCATGGCTGAATGAGACTTCAGCATTCTGGACGCCAATGCCGGCGCCGGGAGCGCTCTGCCCAGCGATTGTGAGATTGCTGTGGGCGGTAACAATCGTAGTGAGCGGGATGTATCCGCTGACATCGAAGACGATGATACGGGGTCCTTCGCTGACAGCATCGCGAAACGAGCCCGGGCCGGAATCGTTCAGGTTCGTGACGTGATAAATAGTCCCGCCTCGCCCGCCGGTCGCGTTTGCGCCGAAGCCTACAGCTCCCGGAAATGCCGGCGGGTCACTCAGGGCTGCAGTGCTTCCCGCGCAGCATAGTGCAGCTGCGGTCGCAATAAATGTCTTCAGGTAGTTCATACTTTTTTCTCCATAGCAAATTTCGCCGGCAGCGCCGACGCTAAACCATTCGAATAGACGAAGCGGCTGCTTGCAATCTGCAAAGTCGCGGACTCTAGGCCTGGCCGACTTGCGGTGACTGTCACTAGTCCGGCGTCAAGAGTCGAGCGGACCGATACCCGGTTAATGCCTAGCTCCGTATTCAAGTACAAATTATTTGTCGAGTCAAGTTTCCCGCTATTGTAGCCGCCGCGCCAGATCGCCGGACCGGTGCAAGTAAAGTCGATCCGAGCATCATCGGTAGGGACACGCATCCCTTGGGAATCCACCACTTCGACATCGATAAGCACCACATCCTCACCATCGGCTACCCATCCGTCTGGCCCGACGATCGGGGTCAGTTTGATTTGGGACGGCGCGCCGGCAGTGACGAGCGTTTGTTTTGCCGTAACTGCTCCCGAAGTTCTTCCGAGGGCTGACAACGTGCCAGGAGCAAAGGTGACATTCGGGAAGGCAAATACCCAGCCGCTTTCCGGCGACGAGTTGACGCCAAGCGATTTGCCGTTGGCGATTAGTTCGACTGATTCTGTGTTGCTGATAACATAAATCGCCTTAACTGTCGGCTTTGCGTTTGCTCCCGCCGGATAACTCCAATGTCCCAGGATGTGTAGGTCGGGGCCGTCATTCTGGATTACGCGATGCGCGTAGTAGATCTCCTTCGGCAGGCGGACCGCGTCCACCTTGCCGCTCACTCTTGCCACTTCACTGGAATCTTGACGGCCGTCGGCATCCGAATCGGAGAAGTAGATCGATGCATAACCCGACCACTTGGAGTGGCTCGGATCAGGATTAGAAATCCGGTTGCTCCAATAATCCCAGTATCGCTGCACTCCGGCCAGAGCAAACGACTCGGATGTGTACTGATAGGTGTCGTTCGGGCCCTTAGTAAAGCCAAAGTAGGGCGGTGAGTAATCGTCCCAGTAACGCCGCGCACCTTCATCGCGAAAGTCTTCGGCTTCAATGAGCGGCGCGCGGTCGCGCCGTTCAATACTGTAGCCGCGAAAGATCTCTCCGCCTGTTACCTTATCGGTCCTTGGGTCTTGTCCTATCATCACTCCGTAGTATTCAGCGATTGGCGTGATTGCGTTGTTCGCATCGCCATCGCTGTTGCCGCGCGTGCCGATGACGCGACCTCCGAATGGGTCCCATTGCTTGCGCAGCGCAACCATCTGCGACATGTGGTCCGGAGACAAAACAGAGTTGCCCCCCTCGTAAAAAAGTATGCTTGGATTATTTCGGAAGTAGATCATCGACGCACGCATCACAGCTACACGCTGGTCCCACTGAGCGCCGACAGCATCGCCTTCCTTATCGCCGGCAGGGCAGATATTGATAATGCCGTACCGGTCGAAGGCATCGACATCGACCTTTTGTGGTGATATGTGCATCCAGCGTACGTAGTTTGCATGACTGCTTCGAATCTGCGATGCCGTGTAATCGTGCATCCAGTCCGGATATGCCTGACCGAGACCGGCCCATTCGTTCGTCGAGCGCTGTGCATACCCTTTCAAGTAGACGTATTTGTCGTTAACATATACTCCGCCGACGCCGACTCCGCCTTTGAACTCGGTTTTTCGAAATCCGGTAATGGTGCGCTTTACATCGACTGTCCGGCCGTTGACGGTGAGAACTGTGTAAACAGCGTAAAGCGCCGGATCGTCCACGCTCCAAAAGTTTGCATTTTGCAGCGCTCCCGATGTACTCAGAACAGCGGCGGCGCCGCTTTCGACTTTAGTAGGGGCGCCTCCAAAGTTGGCTGCGATCCGACCTGTCCTGTCGACGATAATCGCTGAAAGAATAACGTCCGCCGGTGCAGGCGTTTCGTTTTTAACTTCCGATTCGACATTGATCGTTGCCGAACTGCCCGGTAGATCGAAGTTGCTTGCGTAAATATAGGTTCCGCTTGTCCCAAGGCCGACATAGACTGGAAGGGTCTGATAGATCTTATCGGTGAAGTGCAGCCAGACACGCCGGTTAATGCCGCCGTAGTTCGGATTGAAGTCACTGACGTTCCACTCGAATCTCGAGCCTGACGAGAGTTCGGTGTAAGCCGACGAGTTGTCGATTTTGATGGCAAGAACATTCTGTTTTCCGTCGTAGACGACAACGTCGGTGATATCGATACCATAGGCAGTAACGCCGTTCTCGTAAAGGCCGACCTGAGCGCCGTTGAGAAAGAACGTCCCCGCCTGACGCATCCCCTCGAACTCCAGGAAGACTTTCCGTCCCGTTGCTTCTGGAGGAAGAATGAAATGTTTACGGTACCAGGCGATGCCCTGATAAGTTCCGCGGTCGCCGCCGCCGTGTGAGATGAGATGCCGAAAGGAGTCGGTATCGTTATACGTATGCGGAGTGCTGACTGTGCTCCACGCGAATTCGTCAAACAGAACGGCATCAGCGCCTACTGCGTCTGCGCGGATAAATTTCCAGTTCGGGTTGAAGCTATACGTAGTGCGCGGGGAGGAGGGAATTGTTGCTTCCGCAGCAGCGCTGTCGGCCCAGGCGAAACCGTCGGAATGTAAAATTCCAGCGATTCCGGCCAGGGTTAGAGCGCCGGCCGCAATAAATTGCCGTCGACTAAAACACTCTCGTGACATTTATGACCTCATAGTCGTGTTCTTCGATAATAGTTTTGTGTGCTAGCTATCGCATTAGCCTCGCCGCTTGGCAGTCAATATACCAGATAACAACTTTCCGACAGCAGAGCCCTTTCCTTAAAACGCGGCACGTCGCTCACTGTTCATTCTTTCTTCCCTGGAATGAAATCGGCCTCAATTGCCGGCCTGGAATTCAGCAGAAGGAACGGTCGGCCGCGCACATGCCATAGCTAAAGACGTGCACGATTCCGCATTTCCGTCTTGACTGGTGAGCGATGGCGTGTTAAACTAAGGCTAATCAACCGGTTGTTTAGTTAGCGGCTCCTGCTGCCGACGCCTGGCATCGCAGCAAACTTTTCGAAGAGGAAACACACAAATGAAATCATCTCGGTCCATCCTCAGGGCGTTCACCATGCTTCTGATGGCTTTCGGCCTATTGTTACCCGTGAACGTCCGTGCGCAATCTGCTCAGCCTGATTCTACGCCGCTGCAAATCAGCGATGTTCCGCCGCTGACGCAGCTTGGCTCAGGGCCTATCCCAGCCGGCGCGCCGGGAAACGGCCGCTACATACCCCCGGTGCCGGCTAATTCGACTCTGCCGACACTGTGGATTATCGGCGATTCAACGGTTCGCAACGGGACGACCGGAAACAATGGTCCTGCCGGCCAATGGGGTTGGGGGGCGCCGATCACCACGTACTTCGACCTCAGTAAGATAAATGTCGTCAATCGCGCGTTCGGCGGGACAAGCAGCCGCACGTTTTACAGTGGATTTTTTTGGAAGAATCTGCAGCCCCAAATTAAGAAGGGAGACTTTGTCCTCCTTCAGTTTGGAGCAAACGACAATGGCGGCGCCAAAGGGAAGGGTGGTCTACCCGGCGTTGGCGATAATACTGAGATGAACGGCGCGGAAACGGTACATAGTTTCGGATGGTATCTCAAACAGTTCGTTGCCGAGACCCGAGCCCAGGGCGCTGTTCCAATCATCTGCTCACTCACGCCGCGTAAACGCTGGAGCGCCGATGGTAAGACTTTTGAACTCGACAAGGGAAAGCATGCCGTATGGGCCGAACAAGTGGCTGCACAGACAGGTGCTCTCTTCGTGCCTCTGTACTCAATCATCGCTGAGAAATATAACTCGCTCGGACGGGCCGCCGTTGATCATCTTTACCTGCCGTATCCCACCGGCAACCTTCACACCGACTGGGACGATGCGATCTTGAATGCCGAATGCGTCGTGTCCGGGCTCAAAGCGCTGCCCGTCGATCCGCTCGCACAATATTTCTCGGCCCGCGCCGCCGCAGTTCCTCCTTCAGACGTTTCCCCAACATCCGGGACTTAGTACGCTCGGTACCGGAACTATGGTTGATTGAGGACACATTGAAGCTTTGCTTGACCGTCGGCAGAGATTCATTTGCGTTGCAGCCCTTTTACGTGGATACTGCACTAAATGCCATACAATGCTAGAAGCCTGCCACTTTGCGCGTGTCTTTTTTCCGTTCTTTGTTTTGTTTCTCCAGTGTTTGCGTCAGACCCGCCGCAAGTGACAGTGACGGTCAAGGCGGACTCCCCTGGTATCCCTTTCTCCCCGGACTTCTACGGCCTGATGACAGAAGAGATCGACCACTCGTTCGACGGCGGGCTGTATGCCGAGCTTATTCAAAACCGAAATTTTAAACGGAATCGACAAAATCCAGTCGATTGGACGCTCGCGACAAGAAATGGCGGCGTAGGATCGATCAGTCTGAACCTGGATGACCCTGTCTCTCAAGCGCTTCCCAAAAGCCTTGACGTCGTAATCACGAGTGCCGGCGATCGCGAAATGGTCGGAGCGGCAAACGACGGCTACTGGGGCATCCCGGTTACTGCACATACGACATATACGGCATCGTTTTATGCGAAAGCAGCCCAAGGATTTACCGGGCCTGTGACAGCAGCGATTGAAAGCTCTGATGGATCTGTTGTTTTCGCATCTTCTTCTGTTCACACTGTTACTTCGGCCTGGTCTTTATATACGGTCAAGCTCAAGACCAGGTCGGGAGCGCCCTCGACGGCCAACCGTTTCGTAATCTACGGCAGTCACCCCGGCATACTTCGCCTGAGCCTTGTTTCCCTCTTTCCGCCGACTTACGACAATCGCGCAAATGGAAATCGGATCGATTTAATGCAAGAACTCGCTGCCCTTAAACCAGCATTCCTCCGACTGCCCGGAGGCAATTACCTGGATCCGGGGCACTACGTTTGGAAGAACACGATTGGGCCTTTGGTGAACCGTCCGGGCGGGGATGGTGCATGGGGTTATGCCACCACCGACGGACTTGGTTTGCTGGAGATGATGCAATGGTGCAGCGACCTGCATATGGAGCCGCTCCTCGCGGTAACGGACGGTCGAGGATGGCTGGCGCCGGACGCAGATGTAACACCGCTGGTCCAGGATGCCCTCGACGAAATCCAATTCGTGACCGGTGACGCAACGACGAAATGGGGGGCGTTGCGGGCGGCGTATGGGCAGGCCGAGCCTTTCCAATTAAAATATGTAGAGATCGGCAATGAAGACTTTTTCGATTCCCGCAGCGTCTATGATCGGCGTTTCGCACAATTTTACGATGCCATCAGAGCTGCCTATCCAAACATTAAAATTATTGCAACACGAAGCGATGTCACCAGCCGCGTTCCCGACATTGTAGACAAGCACGACTATAAGACGCCGACGATGATGGAAAAGGATTCGTCGGAGTACGACACTTACCCGCGGTCCGGACCGCAAATCATGGAAGGTGAGTGGGCAAGTATCCAGCACAAGCCGGGCCCGACTCTCAAATCGGCGATCGGGGATGCAGCGTGGCTGANNCCGATGCTGGGGAATGTCAATCCGAAAGCGAGCCAGAGCCTGACTTACATGGTCGGATACGACTGTTTGAATAGCTTTTGTGCGCCGACCTATTACGTGCAGCAGATGTTTTCTAACAACCACGGCAATAGAGAAGTGCCTATTTCTGTCGTCGATCCTGACCCTGCCGCTGCTTTGACACCCCTGATCTTCGCGTCGGCTAGCTGCGACACTCATAGTAACAAACTATTTTTACACTTGGTTAATGCAGACAGCAGGGAGCGGGCAGTGTCAGTTGTAATCGATGGAAACCTGACGATAGGCAATGACGACGAGGGTGAAATATTGACAGGAAGTCCGTCCGACGTCAATACTATCGGCGACCCGCTTACTGTATCTCCGCATACGTTGACAGTCAGTGCTGCGGGGCGGAACTTAATTTTAAACATCCCCGGTAATAGTGTAATCGTGCTCTGTTTAACGGATAAAAATGGAGCTTGATCTGTTAAGTAAAGCGTGTTGACTGGAATAAGGGCCTCTGCTATACTAAGGCAGCGGCGGCCGGTTGCCCATGAGTGTGTCTCTCCGATACCCAATATGCTTTGCCGGCTGCTAAAAAGTCTGCGACGTTATAAGTAGTTATAGCAACAATCGCCAATCTGACCGCACTGCTAATCCCATTGTTTGTGAAGGCTCATAAGTCTGACCGCTGGGCCAACGAAAAGTAAACCACCCTTATGAAAGTCGTACAATAAGTGAACTATAATCTCAAACCTCTTCTCGCCGCTGCTTGCTTGTTTGGTGTTGCCGCTTCGGCATCGGCGCTTGCTGATCCGGCTTCGATAACCATCGATGTAGGACATCCTGGACACGCGATCAGCCCAACCCTCTATGGCCTGATGACCGAAGAAATCAATCACTCCTACGATGGAGGCATTTACGCCGAGTTGATCCAAAACCGGGCCTTTAAGGACGATGCGACGAACCCTGTCCACTGGACTCTGGTTCAGGACGGCGGCGGGGCCGGACAGATTTCCATCGATACGACGAATCCAGTCAACACCGCTCTGAGTGTCAGCCTCGACCTTTCAATCACGACGCCGGGGAAGCGTGTTGGCGTCGCGAACGACGGCTACTGGGGCATCCCGGTGAAGCCGAATACAACATACACGGGTTCCTTTTACGCTCAGGCACAAGACGGCTTTTCTGGTCCGGTGACGGTCAGCCTCGAAAGCGCCGACGGCAGTACGGTATACGCCTCGGCAGTTGTGCCTGCGGTTTCAACGAGCTGGGCTCACTACGGAGTGACGCTGAATACGGGTAATGTGCAGGCGTCCACAAATAACCGGCTGGTCATCTCCGGTTCGCACGCCGGGACACTACGGCTCAGTCTGGTCTCGCTATTTCCGCCGACATACGACAACCGCGCCAATGGCAACCGTGTCGACCTGATGGAGAAACTCGCAGCGATGAAGCCGGCGTTCCTTCGTCTGCCCGGTGGAAACTACCTCGAAGGCGATACGATTGCTCAGCGTTTCGAATGGAAGAACACGATCGGGGACATTTCTCAGAGAGCCGGACATCGCAGCCCTTGGAAGTATCAGTCGACGGATGGAATGGGACTGCTGGAGTTCCTCGACTGGTGTGAGGATCTGCACATGCAGCCGGTTCTTGCGGTCTACGCCGGCTATTCGCTCTTGGGCGAGCATGTCGATGCCGGCCCAGCTCTCCAGCCGTACGTTCAGGATGCGCTGGATGAAATCCAATATGTTACCGGGGACACGAGTACGAAATGGGGGGGCGAGCGTGCAGCCGACGGTCACCCGGCGCCGTTCCCACTGGAGTATGTCGAGATCGGCAACGAGGACAATTTCGATCAATCAGGGTCCTATCCTGCTCGTTACGCGCAATTTTATGATGCCATCCGTGCCGCTTACCCCAAGCTGAAGATCATTGCCACTGTGAGGTCAGGTAAAGGCAACTCGGCTGCTTCGGTCGCGTTGGGCGGACGAACGCCGGATGTTATTGACGATCATTTCTATCGTTCGGCATCGGCGATGGAGGCTGACTCCACGCACTACGATAAGTTCGACCGGTCCGGTCCGAAGGTCTTCGTAGGCGAGTGGGCGACAACGGAAGGAAATCCGACGCCGACGATGAACGCTGCGCTCGGAGATGCTGCCTGGATGACAGGACTGGAGCGTAACTCGGATGTCGTCAGTATTGCATCGTATGCGCCGCTTTTCGTGAATATGAATCCTCATGCAGGCCAGTGGCGAACTAACCTGATCGGGTATGACGCTATAAATAGCTTCGGCAGCCCGTCCTACTACACTCAGTGCATGTTCTCCAACAATCTTGCCGATGTAGTGCTGCCGACAACAGTCACCCAACCTCCTATTGTCGCCGATACTCCGCATGGGTCAGTTGGCGTAAGCACCTGGAATACTCAGGCACAATTCAAGGACATAGTGGTGACCGATGCCAACAACAACACGCTCTATTCGGAAGACCTTTCCGGGACCACAATTCCAGGCAGCGAGAGTGGAGGTGTGTGGTCAGTTGCCGACGGTGTCCTATCCCAAACGAGTAGTGAAAAAGGCTGTCGCTTGATTATGGGCGATCCGACCTGGACCGACTACACGCTCAGCCTGAAGGCATGTAAAACAGGCGGAGCGGAAGGATTTCTCATCCTGTTTCATGTCAAAGACAAAAACAACTTCCTAACGTGGAATCTTGGAGGCATGGGCGACACGAAGTCGCAGTTCGAACAGCGTCTCTACGGATCAGACGGGCAGATGGGGAGGGCAGTGCCTATGACGATCGACACCGGACGCTGGTACGATATCCGTATCACTGTTAAGGGAACCGATGTTCAATACTTCCTTGACGGCACCCTGGTTAGTGAGCAAAGAATTCCGCCGTCAGAACCTTTGAAGGCCATCTACGCGACTGCCGGCCGGGTCTTGAAGACTGGTGACGTAATCCTCAAAGTCGTAAATGCGTCAACGTTGGATCAACCATTGAACATCAGTCTTAACGGCGCACATTCAGTCGAGCCTGCTGCCACTCTAACGCAGATCAGCGGCGACCCTGCTGCGGTCAACTCGCTAGCTCAACCGACGAATATTGTGCCGACTGTCACAACGATCAGCGACGCATCAACTCAGTTCACCCTAAAGCTGCCGCCCGACTCGGTCTCAGTCCTGTCGATAAAAACAAAGTAAAGCCAATCAAGAACACCCGATAAAATGTTTGTTGTCCCCTGGACAACAAACATTCGGGTTCTCCGCCGGCAATTTATTCGCCGGACNNCTCCCTTGTCCCTTGGACAATTGCCCGAACGGGTTCCCAGCCGGCAATTTATTCGCCGGACCATTCGAAGTGTGAGAAAATCTAATGCTCGCCGGTCACTTCAAACTCATCCCATAAGGTGCGGGATGCGTGACGTTCTTTTTGTGTCTGTATATAATCCTTCACACGTGGTACTAACGAGCGATGTAAACTCGTAGCGCTATAGCTGCTCTGCCATTGCAAAGGATTATCCGGTGCAGCCAAAGATTGCGCTCTCGATGACCCGCCTTTCATCCTTTTCGCCAATGCGGCGAGTGAAACCGTAGACGGCACCTTTAGAAGCACATGAACATGGTCGGCAAGCCCGCCAGTCGCGATCACCTCGCACCCGCTCGATATTGCCTGCTGTTGAATAGTTTTGTAGACCAATCTCTCGATTGTCGCGTCGATCAATGGCTGGCGTCCACACGTCGCCCAGACAATATGCAAATACACTTCCAGTCTTGTTCTCAGAAATTCTGTTTCCATTCTTCTCCTCCGGAGAGATACTCGAATCGAAACACAAATTCCGGCAAGACAGAAATAAAAATGGCCGTCCCAGCAACCCACCCAACGACGAAAGTTCCAACCCCCGCCGCACATCTCCCTTGTCCCCTGGACAATTGCCCGAACGGG
>PLAD01000249.1 GCA_003134215.1 Armatimonadota bacterium | reverse complement strand
CCGAAATCGTGATCAGAACACTTTCCGAGTCTAAACTTGCTTCTGCATTATCCCGGGTCTCGCTGATCAACGATATCGGAAAAACTGCTCGCAGCGGAGCTGACCCGGCGACGATACTCAAGGCTACTGTGACGAAGCTTGGCAAAGCTCTCTCCGCCGACCGCTGTTACTTCGTAACCTATAACCCCGCAGAGAACACTGGGACGATCGCGCCGGATTGGCATGTTGATGGAATTCCGTCCCTGGTCGGCGAGTATCGCATGTTTGACTTTCCGTATAACACTGACGAAGCCTTTTTGTCCGGCCAAACTTCAGTGGTCGACGATGTCTTAGAAGTAAGTTCGTCGCCGGGCGCACAGAAATCCGTCGATTTAGGCCTCCGTGCGCTCATCCGCGCTCCGATCTTGCAGGACAGAAGGATGACCGCGCTCGGAGTCGGAATGGCCGTTCCTCGTAAATGGACAGAAGAGGAAGTCTCGCTGGTGGAGGCCATTGCCGCACAGGCGCGCGCTGCAGTCGAAACTGCGATGCACACGCTCCATGAACGAGCACTTCTACGCGACGTTCTCGCCAGCGTCACCGAAGGTAAGCTTATACTTGCAAGCTCTGAATCAGAACTGCCCATCCCTCTCCCGCCTTACGGCGACAGCATAATTCTTAATAAGGAAGGCGGATTAGGAGAGCTTCGGGAACTAATTCGCGCCGCGTCCAAAACTGCCGAACACGACGACTTGAGAACGTTTGACTTAATGACAGCGGCCAGCGAAGCGGGGATGAATGCGATAGTCCACGCAGACAAAGGAACTGCGGTGGTCTCGCTCGACGAGTTCGGCACAATCCAAGTGCGCATCGAGGACAACGGTGCCGGCATCGATTTTGACGATCTGCCTAAAGCGACTCTTTCACGGGGTTACAGTACAAAGGAAACTCTTGGTCACGGTCTCAAAATGATGATCGAGACAATCGATAGACTGGTCCTGCTGACTGGACCGACCGGGACAACGGTCGTGCTTGAGCAGGAGAAGCTGCCACCGCAGCCGTTATGGATGGTGAGTCAGCACTAGGACGGGAAACTATGCCGCCTTCCGGAGGCTCCGCAGATCATTGTCTCGAGCTTCGTTGGTCAAATGAAGGTCGGCGGCGATTAGAAATGCATTGGCCATTTCCGGGTCGAACTGGGTCCCGCTGTTTTTCCGCACCTCATTCAACGCAGTTTCCAGCGACATACCCTTCCGATAAGGTCGGTCGGTCGTCATCGCGCTCATAGCATCCGCGACAGCAAGTATCCGTGCAATCAGAGGGATGCACTCTCCGGCTAGCCCTTCCGGATAGCCTTTTCCATCCCACCGCTCGTGGTGGTATTTAACCGCATCGAGTATATCTTCCATTCCTGGGACTCCGCCAACTATCAGCGCCCCCAGCGTCGGATGCTGCTTCATGACGTTGTACTCGAATTCTTCCAGTCGACCGGGTTTTCGCAGAATATCATCCGGTACCCCGATCTTGCCGACATCGTGCAGCAGGCCGCCCGTGCGCAGAGTCGTCTTAAAATCGTTATCCATACCGATCTGGTCGGCGATCAGCAGCGCGTATTCAGTGACGTCTTCTGAGTGGCGACGCGTGTAGCGGTCTTTGTTGTCGACCGCGGTAACCATCCCGTCCAGCATTTTAAAAGAACTTGAGACACGCAGCTCACGATGCGCACGTTTCATTTCGGTAAGAGCGACGATTTTCGCGTCGGAGTCCTTGGCAACGCCCAAGTTTGTATCTGCAGTGACGATCAGGTCGTGACGGTCGGCGCTGTCTTCAGGGAAGCTTGCAATACCGAAGCTCATTGAAACCGGAATCGAACGATCATCATCCTTAAAACGTAGTACCAGCGCCGAGACGTTCTTAAGCAGCTGTTCCGCCACTATAAAGGCATCCGTCGCCGAAAGGCCCGGGAGTACGATAATGAACTCGTCGCCGCTGTATCGACCAACCCGCGCCGGAGCAGCTACAGTCGACTCCAGAACGGCGGCAACACGGCAGAGGACATCGTCGCCTTGAGGGTGGCCGTAGGTATCGTTGAACATTCGGAAATTATCTATGTCGGCAAGAATAACCGTTACCGACTCATCAAGATCCCGTTCCATCTCAATCATCGCGTCAAGGTACTCGTGAATACAGCGATGGTTATGCAGTCCAGTCAGGGCGTCGCGGTCGGCCGCATCGCGTGCGTTCCAGTACTTGTCAGCATTCTCGAGCGCGGTCGCGACGTGCATGCAGATACTATCGAGCAAGCCCAACTCCGATTGTTTGAAGCGGTTGCCTGCCGTTCTTATAATTCCTATCTTCCCACGCAGTGCGCCTCGACTCCGCAGAGGCGCCTGGAGATATTCAAATAACAGATCTGTACTGCCGTATTCAGAAGGAATGCTGATTGTCTGTACTGAAGCGGACAGGCCGTGGACCGTATTCGCTGCAATCTTAAAGACCTGAGAATGCTTGTCCATTCCAACTGAAAGATAGGGAACTGAATTGATAGAGTTGTCTGGATTATCGATGAGCCAAACTGCAGTTGCGGTCCCATTGAAAGCAGACTGTGTGTTGACAGCTGCTGCCGACACTACCATGCTTTGATCAAGGGTGTCATTGATCGCCGATGTCAACTTCTGCAGCGCCAACAACTGGTCGGTCTTTATACCGAGTTCGTGTGTGCGCTCCTTGACCACTTCTTCCAAATTCTCATTAAAGGCGGCCATTTTATTGGTCAGGTCCTGATTCTCAAGCAGCATAAAAAACTGCCTCATCAGCAGCAGACCCACAATGACTGCTGCACCGACATGAACTCCCAGGTTGAGACGATGGTCGCCGTGCGAAGCCGATGTCTCCCACAGCAGCCCAGCAACAAGTGCGACGACCGAATACTGTATCAAAACTGGCCGGATCTCGTCCAGTTTTTGCAAGATACGAAACTTTAAACTGCGTGCTTTCGCCTTTGCGACGGGTTGGGCCTGCTGCCGCTTAGTTACCGTCAGCTTCAGGGCCGAGCAGCCAGCAACTGCGATCATCATATAGCCGAATGTCCACCCGATGTCGATTACATGGCCGGTGTCGTAAGTATTGTGGAGAGTTTGGTAGTCGAAGATCGAATCGATGACGACTACCGAAATCAGTCCCGAGGCGAGCGTACAGGCGACACTTTTAAGCTGCTCGCTTCCCGACCTGACAAAGAGAAGCAGCAGGCAGCAGATCAAACCGAGGTCGGCGAGTGGATACGCTGTGCCCAGGACACGGGCCAGGGTCGATTCGCCGGTCTGAAGCACAGTTGGTCCTAATATGAAGTACCAGCTGAATGTGACGACACCTGCCATAAACATCAGGCTCTCAAAGAGAACCACCAGACGTCGGTTGCCACTGACCGGATTTGCCGGCAGTGTCAACACACCGGCGAAAAGAAAGGGATAAGCCGTCAGGTATCCGGCGTCCGCCCACGATGGAAACGGTGTCGGAATGTTAAGCTTGAGCTCGTAGTAGCTCCAAATGCTTTGGCCTACAGCAAACGCCAGCGCACCCATTCCAAAGCACAGGGAGGGGAGGATCTGCGTCGGGGTGCTTTCGACGTTTTTTTGCTTTTTGACGGCTTGTCTGATGACCAGATACATACACCAGAGAAACGCGCCGAATGGACCGACACATTGGGTCAGGTTATCGACCACCACTCGTACGTGGTGCGGAATGGAATGGCAAAGCAGAACTCCCGCAACGGCTGTGCTGTACGCAATGACAACTCCGACCGCCTTAGCGGTTGAGCGATCGAATACTCGATAGGCTCTAGTAAGGCGTGACGGCGTTGTGACTTCGATTTCCATATCCTGATTCGCATAATCCTCAATTAGTCGGCTTACATAATTTTCGGACCGTAAACGCCATTTCGCGAGGTTGGACTTACTACGGGAAACCCCTGATTTACGCAAGAATTCGGCGAAAGATCGCATAATCGATTTCCGCGCTCAAGTCAGGTACGGAGCATCTGGGAACAGTCCGCTTCGAGATACCGTTTAAAACGTATGCAGGATAGTACAGATAACAAGATAGACGGACGGACAGGAATCGGGCACATCCACCTCAAGGTGTCGAACCTTGACCGTGCGATCGACTTCTACCATGGAGTTCTCGGGTTTGATATCACCTACCGAATGGGAAAGAGCGCTGCATTCCTTTCCGCCGGCGGATACCATCATCATATCGGCCTCAACACCTGGGAGAGTGAAGGCGGTTCGCCCCCTCCTTCGGGCGCGACCGGACTCTATCACGCCGCCATCCTCTATCCCACACGAGCGGCCCTTGCGGATGCGCTCAAGCGTTTAATCGCAGCAAAAATCCCTTTAGAGGGCGCAAGCGACCACGGAGTCAGCGAAGCCCTCTACCTACACGATCCCGACGGCAACGGCCTGGAACTCTATCGAGACCGCCCAAAATCCGAATGGCCCGTAGACGCCCAAGGCAACTTGGTAATGTACACCCGCCCCCTCAACCTACAATCCCTGCTCGCCGAATAACGCCTGTACCGTCCAAAAATCCAGTTTTCTAGCGAAACGCGTATTTCACAGCCCCTACCGGTCTGCCTCTAAAAGTGGCGATGGGCGTCCCGCCGGTCGTCCTGCCGATTCACTCAGGCCCTGCACGACCATCACCTAGACCCCCAGCAGTGAATTCATTCGAGTGAAACTTCTCACCCCGGTTGTCTGAGGTGTGGCACTTCTTGTTTGCCACAACAAGGACTGTTCTGAGAGTCCAGACGTGACTTGCGAGGAAACGGAAATCTCCGACCCTGCCATAATTTTATATTGGTGACTTTTGAAGAATGGATATCCTAAATGTTCGACCACCCGGTGGTCGATCTTGCTTGGCACTAGGATATCGATGCGTTGTGTCGGGACGGACCAGACGGGGATGTAATAGAGTTTATGACCCGAACATTTCTTGAATAGAAGAAAGTCCTCGATCGCTTTTCGGATGTCCAGGTCAAGCTGGGTCTTTGGTCCATGATTGATAACTCGTCCTCTGGGTACGCTCCTAAAATTAAATTTGCCGAGATTCGATTAAAACCACGTATCCGCTGCCGATTCATGGTCTCGCCGTGCATGTCGAGGTACCGCCGGGCGCGGGTGGGCTGACGAAAGCCTTCACCTCAAAATCAACAAAAAACCAATGATGCGTGGAGCGAAAGAAATTGATAAGGCCGTGCTGGGTGTGCTGAGACGCATCGTCAAGTTAGATTCAATCGCGTGTCAAGAGAGCGCGTTATTTGGAACGGGATGTTGGTTAACTTAATACCCGGAGGCGCATGACGGGATCGACGAGTTCATAGAAAGCCCTTCCATTCTTTGAGATCAGTTTAGTCCAGAAATATGAGAGAACTTTTTCGGCAGACCGTGAGATGATAAACGTAAACGCGGCTGTCGTGCGTGCCCGCCATCCTGCAGCAACTGAAATCCGGCTGCCACAGCCGATATTCCAACACGCCCACACGGTTAAAAACGCCCACAAAATCACCAAGAAGCGCCATACTGAACAACTAAAAATCACTTAACAGCAATGCACACCTACAAAACCGACAATATATTCATATATAAATACATAATTACAGAAAAACAATTCATAAACGGACTCTTCAAACTTCTAGAACAAATCGACCCAAAGCAGGCATGAGCGGACATTTTCTTCTGTTGGCGCTAATGGTAAAACTTAGGAGAAACGGTGCTATCGTCCTATGGGTAAAATGATATTGTAATGTCAACCTCGAGCAAGACCATAATGCCCCACGATAGCGACTGTGATTTGCCGACGCAAACACGATACGATGTTTTCCCTATGCGGCCATCGGATATTGAGGCTGTGGCACGTCTCGAACGACGATGCTATACACTTCCCTGGAACCCAAACTCATACATCACGGAACTCGGGAACACCAACGCTTTCTATGCGGTCGCAAAACGATCCGATGGAGATCTGGTGGGTTACGGCGGGATCTGGGTCATTGTCGATGAGCTCCATATCACCACCCTCGCGGTCGATCCCGAGACGCGCGGTCAGAAGATCGGTGAGCGCCTCCTGAATGCCATGATGGATGAAGGAATTAAACGAGGAGCGACCCGCGCGACTCTGGAAGTCCGGCAGTCGAACAAAGTAGCTCAGGCTCTCTACCACAAATATGGCTTCCTCGATGTTGCGCAGCGCAAAGCTTACTACAGCGACAACAACGAGA
>PLAD01000330.1 GCA_003134215.1 Armatimonadota bacterium | reverse complement strand
AGACGCGCCACACGGTTCAGTCTCCGCCGCAATCGGCGTCCCAAGCCAGCCGCCGGTAACCCTGACCTACGATGGCTTCGGCCGCCTCGCCACCGCCGACAACGGAGTGACCCAGACCGACTACGGCTATACAACCGGCGGCACGTCCGCGCCAGGCTAATGACCATGACGACTCCTGCCAGAACCTACAACTACCACTTCGCAGATCCGCCCGACCACATCGCGTTTCTTCGAGCGATCAGCATCTGATTCTCAAAAGCTTCCAAGTCATCTTGACAAGATAAGAACATGTGTTCTATAATTCGGCGCGCAGTAGACGCAATCCGATTACAGTAAACTAAAAAATCAAGCACTGAATTTCCCGGACATTATCGGACATTGATCGTAGGGTGGAGGGACCGTGTGAGCCAAGAAAGGTAACTAAAAATGGAACTAACGAAAACACAATTAGACGCCGTCGAACTGCTGTTTGACGATCAACTCACGCATATCGCGATTGCCGAGCAGCTCGGAATCGATGTTCGCACCCTGCAACGCTGGCAGGAAATTCCAGCATTCGCCCAAGAACTGTCCGACCTGCACGAACATCATCGTAACTGGAACCGCAAGCGAGCAGTGTATGCCAAAGCGAAACTCTTCGGCGCCATTCTCGACCGCTATTCAGCGCTCAACCGTCTTATTACCGAGCGGGCTAAAGGCGCCGACCCCGATGTCCCCGGCGACTGCACCGGCTTACTGCTCAAAAAGGTGATCAACACAAAAAAAGGCGTCATCATTGAAGCCCGCGTCGACCACGCAACCCTTCGTGAACTCTCCCGCCTCGAATCCGAAATCGGACGAATGCTCGGTGAAGACAAACCGCTGGTCGTCATCGATGACAAAGAGATGAGCAAAGCGCTGCGTGATACCGCCGTCGACGAATCCGTCCAACCCACAACCGGTCCCATCCTAACCCGCGCCGCCCGCCGTCGCGCCCAAAAACGAGGAAATAACAAAATCGCAACAACCCAAATTCCCGGACAAAACCGGACATTAGTCTACACTTAAGATCAACAGCGACTCCTCATGCAGAATATCGTAAAGTATCCTGAAATAAAACTAAGGCGTCGCCGGATCGAGTGCTTTGCCTCCTAATGTCGGAGGCGTTGCCGGCCTAAACCAAGAATAAGAGGGAAGGGGANNCCTCCTCGGTGTGAACGAGGCGCTCTACCACTAAGCTAATCGTCCGCGGCGGATGTGATTACCGGCACACTGGAGTTAGCGCGCCGAAATCACGCGTCGGAAGTATACCAGGATTTTTAAACCCCGTGCAATAATTGACTTCTTGGTCGATAGGTGTTACAATTTGGTCAACCACTTTTTCGCTCCTCCACTATCGAAATGAACTCCAAAAACGTCCTCGACACGTCTGATCCCGAAGATATTGAACCGCCGAACGCGTCAGGACTCTGGTCCATTGGCACACTGAAATATACGAACTCGCAGCTTAGCTTGCTGTTTTTCTGGCTCCTGTGGGGAGACTTCGCCTGGTCATTGAAGGACCGTTCCGCACAGCCGCTTGCCCAGATCGTACTGCTGAAGTATCACGCGTCCGACTCTTTGATGTCGCTCTTTCTCGTCACCGTTCCGGCGGCGATCGGTGTGCTTATCGGCCCGGTCGTCAGCTTCCGATCCGACCGCTATCGCAGCCGTTTCGGACGGCGATTGCCCTTCCTTTCCTGGACAACGCCTTTTGCCGTACTTGCTATGATCGGTCTGGGATACAGCCCACAAATCGGACGGTTCATCCATACGCTGACTGCTGCCCGGCCAGGACATACCGGTACGACGACGTTGCTCTGCTTCGGCCTCTTCTGGTCTCTCTTTGAAATTGCGACTGTCGCCGGTAACGCTGTTTTCGGCGCCCTGGTCAACGATGTCGTCCCGCACCGCTTCCTCGGGCGCTTTTACGGCCTCTTCCGCGCTCTCAGCCTGATCGCGGGAATTGTCTTCAACTTTAAGCTGATCGGAATTGCCGCTAAACATCCGACGGTGATATTCCTTAGCATTGGTCTCATTTACGGCATCGGCGTCTATATGATGATCCTGAATGTCAAAGAAGGGGAGTATCCCGATCTGCCCAAGAATGAGACAGCAGGTTATCCGAAGTTCATCGGCGCCGCGTGGGTCTATCTCAAAGAGTGCTTCTCTAACTCGTACTACAGATGGCTGATCGCATCCATTGTCATTGCCGCCCTTGTTTTCATTCCGGTCAACCTCTTCAGTCTACCCTACGCGCAGGAGCTGCATATTAGCAAGGCGACTTACGGCAAATATCTTGCGCTGACTTACACCATCTCTCTTTGTTTATCCTATTTCCTGGGGTATTTTGCCGACAAATTTCATCCACTCAGGGTTGGAATAGCGGCGATGGCGATCTATGCGGCCGCAATGCTGTGGGGTGGAGTTTATGCCACAACGCCAGCGATGTACGCTGTCGTCTTCGTTTCGCACGGAGTCCTTTCCGGCGCATTCTTCACCTGCTCGGCGTCGCTCGGTCAACGGCTCTTCCCGAAGATGCGCTATGCTCAGTACGCCTCCGCTGCCGGCATGGCCGGGGCAGTTCTAAATATCGTCGCCGCATCGGTCATTGGAAGGTTTCTTGATCTGAGCCACCACATGTATCGTTACACCTACGACATGGGATGTGTTCTCGCAATCTTCGCTACTCTGCTGATGGTAGTCGTCTACCGCGATTTCATTAAGCTCGGCGGTGATTCTGCTTACGTACCCCCGACGGTAGAACCGATGGCTGACTTCTCAATCGACAGCGCTGGAGATTGGACCAATCCAGGACACCAGTTCTCCCTATTGCCGTTCTGGTTCTGGAATGATGAACTCAGCCGGGAAGAGCTGCTGCGCCAGATTGACGACTTCGAAAGTCACGGAGTCTATGGCTTCGTCATCCATCCCCGCGTCGGACTCCCGCGCGACTGTGGATGGATGAGCAGCAACCTCCTCGGCTTTGTTCGCTTTGCAGTCGAAGAAGCAGCAAAGCGCGGTATGAAGGTCGTCCTTTACGATGAAGGCATGTATCCTTCCGGTTCATCGTCGGGCCAGGTAGTCGCTGAAAACCCCGCTTACCTCGTTCGTTGTCTCGACCATAAAACACTCGAGGATGGAGAAGAACCCGGCCTCGCGGACGACCAGAACCTGGTGTCCGTGACGACTCTCGCTACAGGCAAGCGGATAGTTATTTACGACCGTCCACTCAATGCGGTCATTCGCGGACTCCACTACATCGATGAAGATACCGCCGCTGAGGACGAACCTCCGGCGGCGGACCTGTTGAACCCGGATGCAATGGCCTGTTTTAGGCGATTGGTCTATGAACGTTTCGCCGATGTTGTCGGCGATCACTTCCGAACCACAGTCATCGGAATCTTCACCGACGAACCCAGCCTGGTCGGGCGCACAGGTGAAAAAGCAGTTCGTCCAGGGACCACAAACATTGTCAGCGAAGTCTCACGGATCCTTGGCTACGATTTCACTCCCCACCTTCCAGCGCTTTGGTACGATAACGAACCTGATTCGGCCCACTATCGCGCCGAATACTCTCGTGCACTTTCCCAACGCTTGGAGGAGACTTACTACAAGCCTCTGTCGGAGTGGTGCAGCACGCACGAAATCGCACTGATGGGACATCCGGACGGGCCGGACGATTACGCGATGGAGCGCTGGTTTCATATTCCCGGGCAGGACCTCGTCTGGAGATGGGTATTGCCCGGTTCCACTGCGATCGAAGGTCCGCAGTCTACCCAGGCCAAGTGCTCTGCATCTGCGATGGTTCATACTAACCGCAGGCGCAACAGCAATGAATGCTTTGGCGCGTACGGACATGAGTTCACGTTCGACGAGATGAATTGGCTTTCGAACTGGTGCTTTGTTCGGGGTGTCAACATGCTCATTCCGCACGCATTCTACTACTCCGTTCGGGGCCCCCGGCTCGACGAACGACCACCGGATGTCGGTCCGAATAGTGGATGGTGGGAAACATATCGATCATTTTCGGACAGTTGCCGCCGACTCTCATGGCTCAACACCGATTCCATACCGTATTGCTCCGTTGCCATCCTTTGTGACCCGGACAACCTCCCCTGGCACGCAGCGAAGATCTGCTTTGAAAACCAGATCGACTTCCACTACCTGGATACGTCAGACCTGGTTGAGCGAGCGATCGTCACATCAATAGGCATCGAGCTTGCTGGACTGACCTACACCGCACTGATAATGGACGGCGACGTTAGGCTGGATAAAGCACAGTCAGATGTCTTGGGAAGCCTTGCAGAGGCTGGTCGACTGTTTCCATGGGAGCCGATGACTGAGTGGTGGATTCATCAAATTGCCGGGGTCTATTGGTCAGACGAAGAGCTTGTCAAAGCCGTCAAATCCGTTGCCCCGCAGCGATTCGAAAGTGACTCGCCGGCGTCGGACTTACGTGTGAGATGTGTCGAAAAGGACGGCAACATCTACTGGTTGCTCTTCAACGAAGGCTTGGGACAAATCGTTGGCAATCTGACACTGAGCGACGGCAGCGGGTACGAACTGCTGTCGGCGGCAACAGGCCTGGTCAGCCAAGAACTTCTCTCGCCTATTACTTTCGCGCCGGGCGAAATAAAGATTGTTCGATCCGAACTGCCGCCTATTAGCCAAGGTTCCGCTCCAAAAGTACTTTGTTTCTCAACTCGTTAAGGTACGCACCGTCCTTCTCAGCGGTCACCCAGCCGTCGTGCTTCCCGCCGTGTTTAGCGTGCTCCACTGAAAGGCAGACACTTCGGCCGAGGTCGTTGACGAGATAACTGATTACCGGCTCCCATTCAAACCATCCTTCGCTAAGGTAAGTTAAACCGTTCCCGAAATCCATGGACTTGCCATGCCAATTGTGGATATGCAGATGCGTTGTGTAAGGTCCGAGCGCTTTCGCGCTTTCGGACCAGTCTTCTTCCATTAGTGGTATCTGCATATTAGCTGTCAGGTTTGGCCGTCCCACCGATTCGATAAGCCGAAGCGCCCCGGCCGAAGACTCACTAAGCATGCCTTCATGGCACTCAAGACACAGCTCGACACCGAATTCGGATGCTCGATCGCATGCTTTTTTCATGGCTTCTATCGCCGCCGACCACTGGTCTTCGGTAGCCTTCGATGCGCCTGTAGCCTTTAGCTCACTGACAGGACCGGTAAAGACCCGGAGTCGTTTGCATCCAAGCATGTTGCAGAGTAGGAGGTACTCTTCGAGGGTCTTTTCGCTTTCCGCAACAGCCGCCGGACCATCGACGTAGTTAAAATACGGGCAAAGCTGGCTACAGCGCATCCCTGTCTTTTCCAAAGCTGCTGCCCAAACCTTCGGGCCGTGTCCGAATAGCGCAGAAGGCCACAACTCGATCCCGGAATAACCGAAGGATTTGAGGCGGTTCAAAGCATTTTCCAGGTCGGTATCGTCGAACATCCAACAAAAAGCAAGTTGAATGACATCGTCCTTCGGCATTAAAATTAACTCCTGTGGGGATACTAAGTCTGCAATGCTATTAGAATAGTTTGCGTTGACTTCAAATGAATTCAATGATATAATTTTACCACGCAACCGGTTGTTGAACCCGATAGCGCTCGTTTACTTGAGTCGAACTGTATAATTGAAGATTAATTATGAGCGCAAATACCGAGAATGATGGATTGTCAACGCTTCAATCCAAGCGGCCGCCCACATTACAAGACGTGGCTGATGCGCTCAAGATGCATAAATCTACCGTTTCTGTGGCACTTTCCGGCAAAGGAACCTTGTCAAGAGAAACACGGCATCGTATCTTCCACACTGCGAAACAGATGGGGTACGTCCCCAATCCCATTGCGCAAAAATTAGCCAGCGGATATCGCAACCCGGCGGTATGCGTGTTCGGAGCGGGTCTGGATACCGGA
Organism: Armatimonadota bacterium; assembly: GCA_003134215.1. Lineage (GTDB taxonomy): Bacteria > Armatimonadota > Armatimonadia > Armatimonadales > Capsulimonadaceae > BOG-944. Next base: position 8,803 of record PLAD01000330.1, on the reverse strand, counting down.
CTCGGAACCGAAAAGCTCCTTCTCATTCAGAGAATCCTGAGTAAGGATTCAATAGAAGTTCCAATTTACATTTGTGCCGAACCCGACAGCGACGGCAACCCTTCTCAATCGGCGCAGCTTCGACAAGTCTGCCGCCAGCGCCCGCGAGCCATTATCTGCGCCGGTAACGTTCTCGATGAGTCTGTCTTCGTAGAGCTCGAGGAATATCAGCGCTCGGGCGGCTTCGTCGTCAGTTATGACACCGAACTACCGATCCAATGCGACCAGGTAATCTTTGACCGCGAACACAACGCCTATACCGCCGCACGCTATCTGCTTGAAAAAGGTCACCGCAAAATCGGTCTCGGCCTTTCCAGCAAAATAGACTGGCTCCCAGATTCTCCGCACTATTTTCAGACCGGCCGTATTCGAGGCTTTATGAAAGCGCTCGATGAGTTTGGCGCTCCGATCAACGAAAACTGGGTCTTTCAGCATGCTACCTACGAACGGGGCGGGGAAGAACTGGCGCGAATGTTTATCGAGTCAGAGGACCGGCCCACCGCACTAGCAATCGTAAATGACTACGTCGCACTGACTTTTATGGTTACAGTCATGCAGCATGGCGTCCGCATTCCTCATGATCTGAGCATTATCGGCCACGACAACCAGCCAATCTCTAACTACACTCCTGTGCCGATGACGTCAGCGACACAGCGAACTGACGAAATAGCGACTGCGGTAGTCAACCTGCTGCAAGCCCGATTAAACGAGGACCACTTTGCACCACGCAAAATCTATATCAAGGGGACAGTGGTCGAACGCGACAGTGTCGCACAGCCGTCCCATTAATCCACATCTCATAATTTGCCGACTGTCACCTCGGAGACAGGCGTAACACCGTTANNCCGCGTTGGAGATTGTCACTTGGGTCGGCGCGACTGCGGTAGGATTCTCCAGCGTATTGACCATTTCCGGCGAACCTGTCAAACATTGTCCGGTCGCTGCCGATGCGACATTCTTCACTCCAGATAGCGTAATCGCGATTGGCTTTTCGACCGCGCTAGCATTCACCAGATGCAAGTACAAAGCTCCATCCGATGTTGAGCGGCTTGAACTTGCGAACACGGTCGATCCGACGCCGATAACATCAGTAGGAAGTTCGACGTCACCATGGCTGCTTCCAAACATGGTTTGGACGTAGTACGAGGGCGAACCGAAACTGTGTTGTGCATCGTATCCGATCAGGTTAACCGCCCATTGCCGAGCCCCCGGGTTAACATTGACTAGCAGAGGTGCATAGCTTTCCATGGCGACAATATCTGCATTTCGCTCCAATCCTGTAAGCCAAGCCGCGTCACCGAGCGCCGCATTCATGCTCGGCGTCGGCCCTTTGTGATTAGGATCGACCCATGGTGTACTGACATCCTGCGATGCCCATTCCCCAACAAATACTTTTGGCCTTGTTCGCGAATATGTGTCGTACTTATGCGTCATGGCTTCCATCTTACCGACAGTGAGATAATAGTGTTCGTCCACCAGGTCGGGTGTCCTGCTGCGAACATCCCCACGGGTGGCGATGATCAGCAGGTTAGGGTATGCCGCGTGGATTGCATCATAAAACTTGGTAAAGCGACTGTCATAAACATCGCGCGTACTGAAGAAATCCTCATTTCCCACTTCTACGTACTTCAGTGGAAATGGTGCAGGGTGACCGTCCTTGGCGCGTCGAGCGCCCCAAGTCGTACTCACGGGTCCGCTCACATACTGGATTTCGTCCAGCGCGTCCTGCACCAGCGGAGAAACATCGCCGCCATCCGGAAGCCATCCACGGCCGTCACTAACCGCGAGAAGCGGAAGCATATGAAGGTCTTCGCACCACTCCAGCATTTCAAGCAGCCCCAGTCCTTGTGTAACCTGGTAAGACCAGGCGCCGGGACTTCCCGGACGGTCTTCGATTGGGCCGATCGTGTTTTTCCAGATAAGATGGCCTGGATCAAGATAATTGCCGCCGGGCATGCGCAAAAACTCCGGCTTCATCGCCGCCAATTTTTGCATGAGATCGATCCGATTGCCGTTCGGTCGATTGTTGTACGTCGGCGGGAAGAGCGAAACCAAACTGAGGCGAAGGGAACCGGGATTGAGCGCATAGATTGAGAATCGATTATTCGTCGATTCGCTGACTTGTCCCGTTTTAAGGGTGCATCTATAGCGCGCCCAAGTGCCGGTAATCTTTCGAATCACCGATTGCGCATACACGGTACTTCCGTCAGCACTCTCAACTCGGACCAGAAGTGGTCCGGTAAAGCCATTGCCTCCTTCAGCGAAGAAGGATGCGGTATAGGTGGTCTTCGGAGAGACCGGAATGCCCCAGTAGCCCTCGTTCGCGACGCCTACCTTTTGTCCTGGGCCGCAGTCGACCATCAGCAGTTTCAAACTATTGGTGAGCGATGGAGTGGCGGGATCGTCGGTGCTGATTGAAACCTGTCCGGTTCCGCCGCCTTCCTGCACCATACTCCAATGGACCGGTGTCGAAAGGTCCATCTTGAAATCGCGATTTTGAATCAGCTCTGCGTACAGGCCGCCGTCGAACGCGTGATTAATCTCTTCGGTCATCAGACCGTAGAAATATGGGTTCAATGCTATTCCAGGTTGGTCCGCATGAACGAAAACAGTCGTCGGGCCGGAAGCAGCCGGCGCTTGTGCGAATGCCGGCTGCTGCAACGATGCCACGGCCAAACTAAAAACGCATGCGGCGGCGAAGACTAACTTCAATGTATGATTCCTCCAGTAAAGGCAGCCGAGACGTCAATGTTCGTTCTTGACATACGGATAACGCAATGTTATACTTCAAAAAATCGGTTGTTTTTACCAATCGGCACTATCGAACGCAATTATTTCATCAGTTGTACGCTGTTCGGCTGGCGCACTTTCGCTTTGAAAGCAAGTGGGCCTGCAGTTGGACTCGGCCATGCCTTTGACCGCCTGTAACGCCGGTTGAATATTACTATTGTTTTACAGGAAGGTTTAAGTTAATGAAATTTGGAATCTGTACAGGACCGGAAAACGCTGTCGTAATTGAAGATGCAGGTTTCGATTACATTGAGCTAAATGTCGTAGGAAATCTACGCCCATTCGAACCGGACGATACCGTAATGCCGCAGCTTGAGCAGCTGCTCGCGATGTCCGGACTGCGGTCTGAAGCCATGAACGGAATGGTTCCCGGCGACCTGCCTTTGGTCGGAAGCCCCGATCGTCTCGATTTAGAGCGACAGCGGCAATATCTCACCTCGGCATTCGCCCGCGCAAAGCGAGTTGGGTGCGAAGTCGTTGTTTTCGGAAGCGGCGTCGCGAGGAACGTGCCGGAAGGCTTTTCCAAGTCGGCCGCGGAAATCCAAATTGTTTCGTTTTTAGCTGTGGCCGGCGATATCGCGGGTGAACACAATATCGACATCGCCATCGAACCCTTGAACCGAGTTGAGTGCAACATTATTAACAGTGTCTCAGAGGGCGCAGAAATCGCTGCTCGTGTGAACCATCCGCGCGTCAAAGTACTTAGCGACCTCTATCATGTCGGACGGGAAGAGCAGTCTTACGACGAAACGGCGAATGCGGGCAGCACTCTGGCGCATGTTCATGTAGCCCGTCCGTCAGACCGATTCGTGCCCGTGCCTGAAGACGAACCGATGCTGATCGACTATTTCAAGGCCGTACGGCGTGCTGGATATAGCGGACGGATCTCCATAGAGGCAGGATGGCCTTCTGGTATTGAAACGTCGGCAGGGGATGTCCTGAAAGTACTACAGGAAGCCTGGAGACTTTCCGACTCAAAATCCGAAACAGCAGTTCGCTGAACCGCAGATCATCCCTAACGAACCGCCGGCCTGCTTAATGGACGGCTCCGTTCAATTGGAGCGGGCCTTCGAATACGTTGTAACCTACCAGGTTTTTACACCCGGCCTTTCGGGCCCAGTCCACAGTTCTTAGCTCGCTAGGTAACCGGCGCTCTAGGGCGCACTGATCGAAGATCTGCTCAATATTTGGAAGCGCCAACAAGCGTGCGCCGTTGGCCATCGGGATAACGTCGATTAACTGTTTACCGATGTCGTAAACCGGAGTTGCCTCCGATGCTCCGTTAACCGCTACCAGATGCGCTCGCGCAATTTCAAGGGTCGCTACCGCTCGCTCATCCTTCTCCCCGGTCAGCAAGTTGGCAAAGCGCTCGATCATATTCAAATGCGGGTTGACATGAAGGGATATCGTTTCACTCCCTGTCGAGGTCTCAATCACCGCTTCATGTCCGGTGTCGTAAATGATTCGTCCGCGATCTCCGATGATGACAAGCCGTGGATCATGTACCTGGCGGCACGCATGCGTATAGCAGACAATCAGGTCGACATCCGATTCTGTCCAGAACCGAAAGGCGCACGTGTCATAGTTTTCAATAGCGTTGACTCGGTACAATTCTGCTTCAACACTCTTGGGCGATGCTGATCCGCCGTCCCCGCCGAGCATGAAAAGAGCGAGATTGATGAAGTGAGCGAGCGCATTGCTTGCTGGGCTGTCCATCACCCACGAGCCATCCTGCTTGAGCTTACCCGCCCATGAGGATCGTCCGTAGTAGCTGCTGTCTCGCGGCCAGCAGGCCGTCAGTGTGACAGACTCGATCTTACCGATCGCTCCATCAAGCAAAGCCCTTTTAATTGTCGTCGTCGTCGGCTTATATATATCCTGAAATCCAATGGCTACCGGCAGCTCGGCCCGATCTCTTGCTGCAATCATTGCATCGACATCTTGCACACAGCCGGCCGCAGGTTTTTCGCACATCACGGGAATACCGGCTTCCAATGCAAGTTCGGTATAGGAGCGGTGCAGAGGAATTGGCAGCGGGAGCCAAACACCGTCTAGTTTCAAATTGAGTAGGTCGTCGAACTTCTGAACGACCGTTACACCCTTAGATCTTAGCTCGTGAGCCTTCTCTTCATGAGTCACGAGGTCTGGTTCACACACCGCCGCGAGAGAAACGAAAGGTGAGTCGGAATGGCCGTTTACGAGCAAGTCTTGACAGATGATCGCGGCGTAGCCGCCAAGGCCGGTGACGCCTAACTTTAGGGGTTTGCTTAGAGAAGACATTAAACTATGTGGACCAATCTGTTCTAATCGCTCATTCACAGATACAGAAGGAGAAATCGAACTAATTTTCTGTGAAAGTATACTTTATAAAATTATACACACAAGTATACTATCCTTGCTCAAATCTGTGAACCGGCTTATGCGCCCCAAATCTACGTCCAAATTCAAGCGAACCTCTGAACAAAGTGTCCTTACCGATCGTATAAAACTCAAGCGACTTAACGCCCTCTTCTTCCAACAACTTCCGCTCTAAGGAATCGAATATAAATGATTGAAACCCTGCTGAACTTCTCTGTTCGTAATATGCGTCGTCCCATCTTATTCTCTGCCTTAGCATTATCAATCGTTTGTGCTGGCATGGTAACTGCAACAGCTCAGTCGAAAGACTCGTCGCCGAGACAATGGGTGCCGCTTTCAGGGGAAGGCTGGCAATTCTTCGGTGTCGGCGGCGCCGATGTCCTGCCGGATCTCGGCAGCAGCGCATACACTTCGGCTCCCTGGTCGGATGTCAGTATTCCTCACGATTTCCAGACCAGAACGGACATGTCGTTGGACCAGGGTTGGTATCGCAGAAAACTGACCGTGACCCCCTTGTTAGCGCGTAAGCACCTTTACCTCGTCTTTGAAGGCGCGGCTTCCGTCGCAGATGTCTATGTCGATGGCAAGCTGCTGGGCGAGCACCGCGGGGCTTACACCCGGTTCATCTACGATATTACATCGGATGTCCATATTGGGCAGGACAACGAGATCGACGTAAAAGTAGATAACCGCCTTGCAAATCTAACGGACCTGCTGCCTAATGCGAACGGTCTCTACGAAGTCTGGGGCGGCCTGTACCGCCATGTTTGGCTTTTGGCAACCAACGAACTGCAGATCGACCCGACTTATTATGCTTCGCCGGGTGTTTTTATCACTCCCAGCGCGATCTCCGCGACCTCGGCAAACCTCGATGTCAAAGTCCTTCTTCGAAACACGTCGTCGAAAATCGCTGCCGCCGAAGTGCATGCATTTGTAATTGATCCGTCTGGTAAAACTGTGCAGACTTTGACCGGGCAAACCAGTGTCGACGCCGATTCAGGGAGCAGCGTCGATCTGAAAGGCGATGTCCCAAATCCTCTGCCGTACGAGCCGGGCTCGCCCAATGTCTACCATGTTCGTGTTACTGTCTCGGACGGAGGTGTCCTCACCGACTCTGTACTACAGCCGCTCGGATTTCGAACGCTGGTTTGGGACTTCAAAAATGCAACCTTATCGGTTAACGGCAAGCCTTACATTCTCTACGGAGTAGACTTGCATCAGGAAACGGAAGACAAACAGTCTGCTGTCGAGCCGGACGATCTAAAGGCGAATATCGATTCTCTCCAAGATCTTGGCGCAAACTGGGTTCGATTCTCCCACTATCCTCGTGCCGAAGTCGAATACGACTTGTGCGACGAACGGGGAATATTCTGTTGGGCCGAAAATGGGCATTCGCATAAGGACATTCCATCTCCCACGGCGGATCAGATTACAACCGAAATGGTCGAACAAAACTATAACCATCCATCAATCATAGTGTGGTCAGTCGGTAACGAAGGAGCCGAAGCTCCAGCAGTCCGCGAAGTGCCGATTGTCCGGGCTTTGGACCCCAGTCGTGCGTGTGTCGTCGCCAACATGCGATGCCCCAATGCCGATTATGATACGGCCAATATGTATCCGGGCTGGTACGGATACGACCGCTGGTCGTTTGAGCTGACGCGTTTTGTATCCGAAACCGGTGCAGGCGGGGTGGTAAGTGATCATTGCGACTATGCGGACGCAAAGCATAAAGTGGACTATTACGAACCTGAAGAGTATCAACAGTTGGTTGACGAAGCCGATTTTGAGCAGGCATTCCGGCACAATACCGGTCATGTCGGCATGTTAACGTACTGGACCCTTCGCGACTTTAATGATCACAAATACAAGCGAGCCGGAGCTCCCTTCGGTAATGGCATTAATACCAAGGGCCTGGAGACCTATGCCGGGTTTAAGAAAGACGTCTACTATCTCTACCGTTCATTTCTGCGGCCGGATACCCCTACCGTCCACATCACGTCCAAGCTTTACTTCCTGCGGCAAGGCGCGGTCGACAATGGTATAAAAGTTTACAGTAATGCGAAGTCACTCACTCTTACTGTTGACGGTCAGGTTATTTCGACTTTGCAAAACGGTATGTATAAGCAGGACGATCCTCTATACGCGGGGGACCAGACTGTTGACAACGTCTTCTACTGGCCTGCCCCCCTGCACACCGGTAAGAACATCGTCACTGCTTCCGACGGCGAGGGCGATACCGATACGGCGACAATCTATTTCTACGGGCCGGATGGACTCCCGGAACTGCCGAATCCGTCGCCTCCGATTACAAATCTCGTCAGCTCGAACGCGGCTAACCCCGTGTACTACATGGACATGCCCGTCCAAGCCCAGTGGCCGTTTTATTACGATTTCGATTCAACGGGGGACAACACACTCGACTCAATTCCGGCCCAGCTTCAAGGTGCATCGTGGCTGGCTCTGCATCGGGTCACAAAAACAGGCTTCGACACTAAGATCAGCTTCACTGTCGCACACCCGGCAACTGTGTACGTTGTCTGCACGAAGACAGATTCTGACCCGCAAAACCTGCTGGATGCCTCTTTTAAGCAGGTTGACATACCGTCGTTCCGTTGGCGCGACAACAACCTTATACTGGTTGATGCGTTGCTCTACGCGAAAAAGGTAAAAACCGGTGACTCTGAAAATCTCGCGCTCGGCGATCGCGATACTCTGGTTCTGTTCAAAGCCGACTGAAGCTGGTCAGTCATCCGCAAGAGGCGCGGTTACTTCTTGCGACTGTCCTGCATCTCTGCGATAGACGCCATCACCGCTGAACCGATCGGATCGTCCGACGATTTATCGCCGGCGAAATCGGCCGGCAGAATTGGCTTGCCGAACGTAACCGACGTATGTATCCGTTTCGGAAAGGTCGCTCCTTTAGGAAGCATGAGGTCTGTGTTCTCTGCATAGGATGGGATAATCGGCGCGTTGGTCTTCGATGCGATCATGCCGAGTCCCCGCTGCGCCGGCAGCAGTTCGCCGCCGCCGGGTCCCCTGCCGCCTTCGGGGAAAATGAGGACCAGATGGCCCTCTTCGAGAAGCTTTATTGCAGTTCGCAACGCGTTCCGATCGGCCGTTCCGCGTTTGACCGGAAACGATCTCACCTTTCGCAGGACAGTTCCTACCAACGTCACATTAAACAGCTCTTCTTTCGCCATGACATAAATAGGGCGATCAATGCAAGAGGGGACGAGCGGAGGGTCGCACATGGACGCGTGATTGGACGCCACTATCGCTGGGCCATGCTCGGGAATGTTTTCCGCCCCGTAGATTGTCCTTCCGCCCATCAGGGCGAAAAACAGCCTCGCTGCGCCGCGAACAGGTATGTACCAGTCGTAAAACGGATCGTCCGGGTACTTCTTCAATTCAGTGTTTGCGCAGAACGCAGAGCAAGTTCGCGCATCGTTGTTACAACCTGGTCAGCACTCATTTGTTCGCTGTCCAGAAGTATTGCGTCATCGGCTTGCCGAAGGGGAGAGACAGGCCTGGTTTGATCTCGGTGGTCGCGTTCGGCGATGTCCGCTCCAACTTGATCGAGCGAAGCACTCTCTCCACGTTGGACCATCTCCTCGTA